>QGUR01000286.1 GCA_003242205.1 Chloroflexota bacterium
CAATCCGATCACGGCCTTGAACGGAACGTAAAACAGGGCCCGCGTGCCGTCTGCGAAACGCATGGTCCACGGCGTGTCGGGCTGATCGGTAACCATGGCATCAGCTTGAGCCAGCCAGCGCCGCCCACGAACGGGGCCGGTCACAATCAGCGTATCGACGCCGTGTACCTGCCAGACGGTACAGGCACGTGCGCCGTTGACGCCGGCGGCGGCATACATGCGCTCGTGGTTCTCACGCACCGCTTCCGGGCGGTCGCCAACATTGCCCCCCAGATTGAGCGATGCCCAGGGTTCGCTGCTGACGCCTCCATTGCGCGTGAAGATGCCATGCGCCAACCCTTGCCAGCGCTCAAACTGATAAAACGCGATTTCGCTCCGTGTTATGCGTTTCAAGCGCAAAATGGTCCTTTACGTAACTTTTCACCTGCTTCGCCGGGATGTTGGCTTATTATAGCAGGGGCAAAAGTCGAAATGGCCAGTGTTCCCCGTGTTGCGAGGGGGTAGGACTTAGGTGTATACTGCCGAAAAGAGTTGTTTGTGAATCGTCGCACGAAACAGAATTAACGAATTATAATCACCCTTGTAACATAGACGGTTTCATCACGCCTGGGATCAGTGTCGCCGTAATCTGCGAAAGGAGAAGAGCGGCTGGATACCACGACGCATTACGATCGGGTCGAAAGAGCCGCGTTAATCCATGAATGATCTCGCGATTACCCGCACTCCAAAGTCGATCTCAGTTCTCATTGTCGACGACCATCCCCTGTTTCGGGATGGCCTGCAAAAGGCGCTTGAATTAGAGGACGATCTTTCGGTTGTCGGGTACGGTCAGGATGGCGAAGAGGCACTGGCAAAAGCGCGCGCCCTGCAGCCCGATGTGGTATTGCTTGACATCAACCTACCAACGATGAACGGTCTGCAGGTCGCCCGCCAGCTCAAAACCGAACGCCCCAGCATCGGTGTAATCATGCTGACTGCCTATCACGACTCGCAGCAGGTGCTTCACGCCCTGCGCGCAGGTGCGTCCGCCTACTGCGTGAAAGACATCATGCCAGACAAGCTGATTGAGATCATCCGCGATGTCGCCAACGGCCTGTTTGTCGTTGACGAAGAACGCATGGACGAACGTGGTCTCAACGCCTGGATCAACGAACATGTGGAGGCGATTGCCGGGAGCTATGCCATCGACCCGAATGAGCATTTCGTGCCGCTCAGCCCGCGCGAAATGGAAATTCTCCAGTTTGTGACGCATGGGCTGAGCAACAAGGAAATAGCCACCCGGCTGGGCATCAGCCAGCAGACAGTCAAGAATCACATGACCTCTATTCTCAAGAAACTGAATGTGCAGGACCGCACGCAGGCGGCCGTCACCGCGCTTAAACATGGCTGGGTCCGCATTCAGGATAACTGGCGCTAAAAGCATTTATTCATTCGTTTATTCACGACCATAGGGCGAGCGAATGGACCGAGACGTCAAAGTCGACCCGCGCGAAGAACTCATCGACCTGATCACGGAAGAACTGCGCGGAATCCGTGAAAAGCTAACCGAAATCAAGGTACAGATCGACCAGACGTCGCTTGTGGTTGAGAGGGAACAGACCCGTAACGCCGATCTCGCCACCGAGCTGAGAACCATACAGGACAACCTCGAAACCGTCCCGCGCCCGGACATCATAGCCAAATACAATGAGGCGCTGGAAGCACGCTTCCGTCTGACGACCATGCGCGGCCAACTGGAAAAGTTGCAGACCACGCGCGAGCAACTTGAGCACGAGCAGAACCTGCTGGCCAACCTGCTCAATCGGCTGCAGGGCACGCCCGCGTTAACAGTCGCCGAAGAAAGCGCCAGCCCGCAGCCGGCACTCAATATCGTGCGCATCGTCCAGGCGCAGGAAGAAGAACGCCAGCGGCTTGCCCGCCAGATGCACGACGGCCCTGCCCAGTCGCTCACGAACTTCATTCTTCAGGCGGAAATCTGCCAGCGGCTGTTCGACCGTAACCCGGCGCGCGCTGCCGAGGAACTCAATGAACTTAAAGAGGCAGCGAACGTAACGTTTCAGAAGGTGCGCGAATTCATTTTCGATCTGCGCCCGATGATGCTCGACGACCTCGGCGTGATCCCCACCGTGCGCCGGTATGCCGACTCGTTCCGTGAAAAGAACGAAATCGATGTGCGCCTCGACATTGTGGGCGAAGAGCGCCGCCTTGAAACCCACCGCGAGGTGATGCTATTCCGGGCCATTCAGGAGCTGATGGGCCTTGCCAGAGACTATTCGAACCCGTCGCAATTGATCGTCAAGATCGATATGTCCGGCCCGCGCATCAAAGCGTCGGTCGAAGATGACGGTCGCGGCTTCGATGTCGAACATGCCTTTAGCGGCGATGATGGCTATCAGGATGCCCGCGTTCAGGGCCTCATGACGCTCCGGGAGAAATTTGAGCTAGTTAACGGCTCGGTTGTGATTCAGAGCAGTGAGAAAGACGGCACGCTGGTGCGTCTGGAATTGCCTGCCACCGACCACGCCGGTTGACGTTGTTTTTCCCGCCTACATCGAGAAAACCTTAATAACAGTACATTCGGCCTAATTCTCTAAATGGGCCGAAACGTTTAGACTTGCGCGGCGAATTCATTATTACTATAAGTTTAGCCTTGGTAGCGCCTCGCGCTCGGTCGGCACGACCAGGGGCGTACTGCTAAGGTTCTGTCTTCTTCATCGGAGGCCCTTATGGGACGTGCCAGACTCCTAATCGTCTTAATTATCTTAATTCTCCTTGTCGCTGTTGTGGTGGCCGTCTTATTGCCGCAGATGACCCAGCCACCGTCGCCGGCGCAGGCGCCGGCTTCCTCGACCGAAGAGGTCGTGCAAAACCAGGTACAATCCACTCCGCTGCCAACGGCTACGCCGCTTGAACTGGTCGAGATTGTCATCGCGCTCCAGGACCTGCCGCGCGGCTTTCGTATTCCGCCCAACGCGGTGACGCTTGGGCCATATCCCGCGGATCTCGTGCCGTTTAACGCCATCACGAATCTGGAGGACGTTATCGGCAAGATCGCGCGTACCGACATCTATCGTGAGCAACCCATCCTGTCGAATCTGGTGGTGGAAGATCTCACCGACATCGCGCGCGTTGGGTCGGATGCGGCGGCCATTCTGCCGAGCAATCTGGTCGCGGTCTCCATCCCGATGGATCGCCTGACCAGCGTCGCTTATGCGGTTCAGGATGGCGATCGAGTAGACGTCATTCTCTCCATGCTCTTCGTAGACGTCGATGAGGTCTTCCAGAGCGTTGTCCCGAACCATCTCACGCTATTCAATCTGACGGAGGAAGGCGAGTACTCGCTGGTGCCTGCTGCGCCCGGCCGGGCGGAGACCACGGCGCTCGGAGCAGCCATTATCAGCCCGTCGGAAGATCAGCGACCACGGCTTGTCACGCAACGAACCATTCAGGATGCGCTGGTTGTTCACGTCGGCAACTTCCCGCCCGATGGCCGCTTTATCGGCGTACCGCCGACGCCAACACCGGTTCCGCGCGCCGATGACGAGGATGAGGAAGGGGGCACAGACGCGACGCCCGTACCGACGCCAACGCCTTCCCGCCCCGACATCATCACGCTAGGCGTACCGCCACAGGATGCGGTTTTCCTGGTGTGGGCGGTCGAGGCAAAACTGCCGCTGACGCTGGCGTTGCGTTCGGCGACGGATACATCGAGGGTGCCCACTACTCCGGTAACGCTTGATTACGTCATGAATGAGTTTAACATTACCTTACCTGTCAAACGCCCATTCGCGCTGGAACCCGCCACCCGCAGCATCCGCCAATTGGTGGCCGGGGAAGAAATTGCGCTCGAAGAAGCTGTCGAGTAACCAGATCGCTGTGGCTGAGGGGCGCGCTCTCTCGCAGATCGAAGAAACGTGCCCCTCAGTTTGCAAACGGTATTGTGTTTGACAGGAGCAGCGCCCGCTCGGCACGTTTGTCGAACCGGGCGCATCACGGTATGGTTGAACTAGTAGCAAAAAGCAGGGCGACACGATGAGTCCAGGTAGCGGTGCGGGTAACAACGAAGTCATCACCATCATGCTGGTAGATGACATTCCTGAAACGCGCGAAAATATCAAGAAACTGCTGGCGTTCGAACCGGACTTTAAAGTCGTCGGCTCGTTTGGCACCGGGCGAGAAGCGGTCGCGCAGGCGCAGGAGTTGCGCCCTGACATCGTGATCATGGACATCAACATGCCGGATATGGACGGCATTCAGGCCACCAGCGAAATCACCAAAGCGCTGCCGACGGCCGCCGTGATCATGATGTCGGTACAAAATGACCCCGACTATCTCCGCAAGGCCATGCTCGCCGGTGCGCGCAACTTCCTTACCAAGCCCATCGACACCGAAGAGCTTTACAACACCATCCGTACGGTTTATGCCCGCAACAAGCCGATTGCGGAGCAATACCGCTATCTGGAAGATGGGCGCGCAAGTGATCTGCGTAAGACGATAGGAACCGGCGCCGGAGAGGTACGCGCGGGACACGTCATTGTGGTCTATAGCCCGCAGGGTGGCGCAGGCACGACCACCATCGCGACTAACCTGGCCTCCGGCCTGATGAAAAAGGGGATCAAAGTCCTGCTGATTGACGCCGATACCCAGTTTGGCGATGTCGGCGTTTTCCTGAAGCTGCAGGCTCAATCGACACTGGTCGATCTCGTCACGAAAGTCGACGATCTCGATCTGGAATTCATCGAGACAATTCTCACGACCCATGAAAGCGGCTTGAAGGTGTTGCTCGGCCCGCCGCGGCCAGAACTCTCCGATGAAGTGGAGGCGGACCCGACAGCGCTGGCCCGCGTGGTGGAGCAGATTTCCGGCAACTACGATTTCGTCGTCGTCGATACCAGCTCGCACCTCAGTGAGATGCTGCTGTCGGTGATGGATCTGGCCAGCAAGATCGTGCTCGTGGCGACGCCCACGCTTTCGGGTGTGAAGAACGCACGCTTCATGCTCGAACTGTTTGACCGGCTCAACTATCCGGCCAACAAGACGGCGCTTGTCCTCAACAAGACGGAAGACGACCGTGCGCGTAACCGCACGACCATCCCCAGCGACATCATCGAGAAACATCTCAAACATCCGATTCAGGCGCGGATTCCAAGCGACGAAAAGACGGTGCTGATGGCAATTAACAGAGGCGTGCCGGTGATCGCCTCCCGCGACCGCAACAAATCGCCCATCCGCGAACTACAGGAGCTATCGGACCGGCTGTTTGCAGAGCTACTTCAGCCACAACCAGATCTCCTGGTTCCCGACGAGCAGAAGGAAGCAAAACGGCGTTCAGGATTTGGGTTAAGGTTCGGTAGAGCCTAAAGGATGCAGATGTGAAAAATCAAGATATCCTTAATGATGCAAACCGGCATGCTATAAGTCTAACGGGGATTGCAAATGTCCTTACTCAAGCGGCTTGAACGAGGAACAAGCGGCGGGAACCAAAACCCGGCCGGATACGACGCTAATCGCCTTTCCCCGGATTTACTCCCGGAAGATCCAGAAGAGAACAAGCTGGCCGCAATGCGGGTGCGACGCCAGGCGCCGGGCGCGGAACGCTCGCACGCCGCGCCTAATACATACCTCGATCTGAAAACGCGCGTCCAGAACCGCCTGCTGGCTGAACTCGACCAGTCGATGGACCTTACACGCACGGCGGAAGTGCGTGCGGCAATCGAGGAACTCTTCAACGCGATTCTTTCGGAAGAAGCGATGGTCCTCTCTCGCGCCGAGCGGCAGCGGTTGTTTGAATCGATTGTCGCCGAAATTCTCGGCTACGGCCCGCTGGAGCCGCTGCTTGCCGACGAGAGCATAACCGAAATCATGGTCAACGGCCCGAAGAATGTCTTTGTCGAACGCAAGGGCAACCTTTCGCGCGCGAATGTTACCTTCGAGGATGATGACCATGTCCTGCGCATCCTCGCCCGGACCGTCGCCCCCCGGGCCCCCCCATTTACCAAAAGCT
>QGUR01000287.1 GCA_003242205.1 Chloroflexota bacterium
GCGAGCAACTCGCCAGCGCCGATGCAAGCGGCGTCGCCCGCCTGTGGGATGTCGCCAGCGGGGCTGAACTGGCAACGCTGCCCGGAAGTGCCACGCCGTGGGCGCTGGCTTTTGGCTCTGGCACGATCGCCATGTCGAGCCGCGCCGCTGTCGAAGTCTGGGATACCGAGACGGGCGAGCTGCTGGCCCGGCTTGATCTGCCGCCGGCGGCGCAGACCACGCGCGTCCTGCTGGCCTATGACGCCCCGGCAACCATCCGCGTCGCGCTTGGGCGGGACGTGATCCTGTGGGAATGGGCCGAAAACCGCGTATCCGGCGTCGAGACGGACGGGCCGGTCCTCGATCTGCGCTTCGATGACGACCATCTGCTGGCAGCGACGAGCGCGGGCGATCGCGTTCGGATATGGAACGCCGCCGGAGAGGTTGTGGCAACCATCGACGGCGCGGCGACCGGCATCGAACGGGCGAGGCTGAGCACGGACGGAATGCGGCTGGCGGTTCGACGTGTTGATGGCGATGTCGAAGTCCGAACCACTCATGATGACCCGCTGGCGCTGCCCGGCTACACACACCCGCTGCTGCGTATCACGCCGGCGGATATGCGGGCCACGGTGGTTGACGACGCCGGCAAAGCCGTGGTCTGGGATATTGGCCGGGCCGAAGCGCTGGAAACATTCGCGCATTGGGCGGCCAACGATCCGGCTCCGGCGGCGGCGCTCAGCCCGGATGGCCAGTGGCTGGCGCGGGGCGGCAACGATGGTGTGACCCGCATCCTGAGCCGGGAAACGGGCGAGTTGGCGGTCAGTTTTCATGGCCACCTGCGGGCCGTGACCAGCGTCGCCTTCAGTCAGGACGGCGCGCTGCTGGCGACCGGCAGTCTGGACGGCACGACGAGATTATGGAACGCGACAACCGGCGAAGCGCTGGCGGCGCTGGAAGGACACACCTCTGGCGTAACGGCGGTTGCCTTCGGCGCGCAGGGCCGAGTCCTGCTGACGACGAGTTATGACGGCACGCTGCGCCTGTGGGGAGTAGCGAATCCTTAGCGCAAATGCGCGGTTTATCCCAAGTATTTCCCAAAATATCGCAAATATTTCGCAAATCGCACTTGACATAGGGCTGCAAAAGACATTCGCCCGAAGCATCCGTTAACGTTACAATCGCCTTTTGTTTGCAAGCGCATCCTGACTGGGATACAGCGCCCTCTGGCCGCATGTCAGGCGAGGCGGAGGGTCTTAACCGGCGTACAGCATGCAGTTTCTGATTCGCGTCTACGGCTGGCCGCATGAAGCGCTGCACCGGCTTGCCTTGTGGCTATTGGGGCGGCGCGCGATCGCCGTAACGCGCACGCACGTCGATATTCCGGACGACCTGTCAACACGCGCTTACGTTTTTGTCGCCGGGCTGCCGGCGTTCGTCTTTGGCCTCGGCGCGGCGCTCGGCGTCGTGGGCCTGATGAACGCGGCGACCGTGGGCCAGGCGCTGCTGGCTCTGGGCGTCATTCTCATCATGGGCCTTGGTCTGGCAGGCACAACCGGCGACATCCAGCAGATCCTCATCAGGCTGACAACACCGAGCGACCGCTCTTGAAAGGACATGTTCATGTCGGAAAGCAAGCTGACCGCGCCGTGGTGGAAAACCGGCGTGATTTACCAGATTTACCCGCGCAGCTTTCAGGACTCCGACGGCAACGGCATTGGCGATCTGGCCGGTATCATCCAGCGGCTGGACTATCTCGTCTGGCTCGGCGTCGATGCCATCTGGCTGTCGCCCATCTACAAGTCGCCGATGGCCGACTTCGGATACGACGTTTCCAGTTACGTCGACATCGACCCAATCTTCGGCAACATGGATGACTTCGACCGGCTGGTGCAGGAGGCGCACAGGCGCGGCCTCAAACTCATCATGGACTTCGTGCCGAACCACACCTCACACCTGCACCCGTGGTTTCTGGAATCGCGCTCCTCGCGCGATAACCCAAAGCGCGACTGGTATATCTGGGCCGACCCAGGCGAAAATGGCGGCCCGCCGAACAACTGGCTCGGTTACTTTGGCGGCCCGGCATGGACGCTGGATCAGAAAACCGGCCAGTATTACCTGCACAACTTCCTGCCCGAACAACCCGACCTGAATTATCGCAACCCGGCGGTCAAGGAAGCGGTGTGGAATGACATGCGGTTCTGGCTCGACCGGGGCGTGGACGGTTTTCGCATTGACGTGGTCGACCGGATGCTGAAAGACCCCAACCTGCGCGATAACCCGCCCAATCCGCATTATGTGCAGTTCCGCGACAACCCGGTCAACGCCTTCGAGCGCGTCTACAGCGAGCGTTACGAAGGGATCCACGAATTGATACAGGAGTTCCAGCAGGTCATCAAAAGCTATGATGGCCGCGTTTCCATCGGCGAGATTCAGTATTACGCCGACCCTGAATCGATGGTGGTGTACTACGGCGATTATGAAAGCCACGAGCTCGATCTGCCGTTTAACTTCGGCCTTATCCTCCAGCCGTGGCAGGCGAAAAGCATCCGCGAGTTCGTCATCGCCTACGATGCCGCCGTGCCGCCCTATGGCTGGCCGAATTACGTGCTGGGCAATCACGACCAGCACCGGCTGGCAACCCGCGTCGGCAGCCTCGATCAGGCGCGTATCGCCGCCATGCTGCTGCTGACGCTGCGCGGCACGCCGTTCATTTATCAGGGCGATGAACTCGGCATGGAAAATGTCGATATTCCGCCCCATCTGGTGCAGGATCCGCAGGGCAAGAATCTGCCCGGCTATACGCGCGATGTCGCGCGCACGCCGATGCACTGGAGCGATGAACCTAATGCCGGGTTCACCACCGGAACGCCGTGGCTACCGCTGGCCGATAACTACAAAACGTTCAACGTGGAAACCGAACGCGCTAACCCGCGCTCCATCCTCAACCTCTACCAGCGCCTGCTCAGCTACCGGCGGATCACGCCCGCGCTGATGCTCGGCAGTTTCCACGCGCTGGATGACCAGCCGGATGATTGTTTTCTTTACGTGCGCGAATACGAGAATACGAGCCGGCTGATCGCTCTGAATTTCGCCAACGCGCCGCAGACGCTGCATCTGGAAGGACTGGCCAAAGACAACACCGGGCGGGTCGTGCTGTCGACCTATCTCGACCGCGAGGAGAACGCCGATCTGCGCTCGCTGCATCTGCGCCCGAACGAAGGCATTATCGTCGAGCTTTGACAGATCGCCGCATCAATTCCAAGCGGACTATGGTCCGTATTTAGTAAAATCTCATCCGCGCGCGTTATGCTGGCTGGCCAGTTGGCGGTTCCACGCCCGCGCCTGTCAGGCGCGCAGTTCGCCCGTTCGCTTTGTTATCGATCTGTCAGGGAGTATGTCTGATGTCTGAAAGCACGATACCGGAATCGCACAAGGATTTGCTCACCGAACCCGTCGTGGTCACGCTCGTCACGGTGATGCCGGACGGCCAGCCACAGGCGACGCCGGTCTGGACGCATTACGACGGTTCGCACATCATCGTCAACACGGCGCGTGGCCGCCAGAAGGACCTCAATCTTCAGCAGCGTGGCAAAGCGACGATTCTCGCCATCGACCCGAAAAACCCGTATCGCTGGCTCGAAGTGCGCGGGGAAGTCGCCGAGGCGGACGAAGCCTCCGGGCTGGAAGTCATCAATATGCTCGCCAAAAAGTACACCGGCGCTGACGAATACTACAGCGACGCGAACGCCGAACGCAAAGGCAAGGAAACGCGCGTCACCTATAAAATCCGGCCCATTCATGTGAACGCGGGATAGGTGGGCGACCGCCTCTCCCGACCCCTCTCCCGACCGCCGCGCCGGGAGAGGGAAGCCAGCCCCGGATATGACGCGCGTCTATTGCTCCGCTGGTCGCAGCGTGAGCTGTCCGGCAGGCGAAAAAGCATGAGAGAACGCACCGGCAGGGCGCAAAGTATCGCCGTCGTCCCCACTGTGGCGATCATCAGCGCGATGATGCGAAGCTTCTTGGGTGAACTTCAAAACACCGGCTAAAGCTCGTCGCGCGCTTCCGCGTTTTTCAATCCCTGCGCCAGCAGATCGGCGATATGCATGACGCGGCGGGATTTGCCCTGTCGCGAGAGGCCGCCGTTTATCTGCGTGAGGCAGCCCGCGTCGCCGGTCACAATCACGTCGGCATCGCTCGCTTCGATATTGTTGATTTTGTCCTGCAACATCGCCCCGCTGATTTCCGGCATTTTGACCGCGAACAGGCCGCCAAAGCCGCAGCACTGGTCGGAGCCGTTCATTTCGGTGACGGTCACGCCCTCGATGTTCTCGGCCAGTTGCCGCGCCTGTCTGCCCAGCCCCATCAGCCGGTAGCCATGGCAGGCGTGGTGAAAGGCGATTTTCGTCGGCGGCATGACGGCCCCGAAATCGGTGATGCCCAGCCCATCGACCAGATACTCGGTCAGTTCCCAGGTGATGTCTGCCGCCCACGTCGCCCGGTCATACCATTCCGGGTCGTCCTTAAACAACTGCGGATAATAGTGCGCGATCATCGAGGCGCAGCTCCCCGAAGGCGTGACGATCACTTCGGCATCAGCAAACGCCGTCAGGAACTGTTTGGCAACCGTGCGGGCATCGTCGTGGAAGCCGGCGTTAAAGGCGGGCTGGCCGCAGCAGATTTGCCCCATTGGAAAGCGCACTTCGACGCCGAGATGTTCGAGAATTTCGACGACCGAGACGCCCATACCCGGATAGAACATATCGACAATGCAAGTCACGAACAGCGAAACAGGTTTATAGCGCGGCGACGGGCGGAGATCGTTGGACATGGCTTTCTTCCCACAAGTTTTCTTCGATCGCAGAGGATTATAACGGCTGCTCACGAGCCGGACGAACGCCGCGATTGGACTGATTGCGACGCCGGGGCAGTTTCCGTACCATGACGTTCAGATTCGCGAACGGGGAGAGAGCTGCATGAGCGAAGCGTTTGCCATTCGCCGCGCGACGCTGGCCGATGTGCCAACCATCGTACGCCAGCGACGGCTGATGTTCGAGGAAATGGGGGAAGGCACGCCGGAAACGCTGCAACGAATGGATGAAGCCTTCGCTCCCTGGCTGGCATGCAGGATTGAACGCGGCGAATACCTCGGCTGGTTTGTCACCGACGAGGCGGGAACGCCCGCCTCCGGTCTGGGGCTGTGGGTGCTGCTCGACTGGCCCGCCGGCCCGGTGGACGCCACGGGCCGCCGCGCCTATCTCATGAACGTCTACACCGCGCCAGCATATCGCGGGCGGGGATTTGCCCGTCGTCTGGCGCAAACCGCGATTGCGTGGGCCCGCGAGAAGGGCATAATCACCGTACTGCTGCACGCCAGCGATGCCGGACGCCCGATCTACGAAAAACTTGGCTTCAGGCAAACGAACGAGATGCGCTATCTCATCCCCACGGCGACCGGCGCTCAACCGTGATCGCGCCAGCTCAATGAACGTCAATGCGCTCGCAACCGCTGCATGAGTTTGGCGGGCAGGGGCCGGTGCTGCATCTGGCGGTCGCCAATGGCTTTCCGCCGCAGACGTATTCGCCGCTGCTCGTCCCGCTGACCGAACGCTTCCGGGTGGTCAGTCTGCCGCCGCGCCCGCTGTGGCCCGATCCGCCGCCACCCGCCGGTGTCCATTCATGGTCTTCGATTGCCGGCGACCTGCTGGCAGGTTTGGCGCAGCACCAACTGCGCGATGTCATCGGCGTTGGCCACTCTCTCGGCAGCATCATCTCGCTGCTGGCCGCCGTCGAAGCGTCCGGCTGCTTCCGCGCCGTGATCCTGCTCGATCCGCCGCTGCTGCCGCCGTGGTTCCTGCTCGGCGCGCGGCTGTTACAGGCGGTCGGGCTTGGCGGGCCCCCGCCCCCCGGTCAGGGCGCGGTGGGGGGGGGGCTCCCTTTTTTCACCCCCGCAGAAACGCGCAAATACTGGCGCGGCGACACCCTCTTTCCCGACCTGCCCCACGCCGCGCCGCC
>QGUR01000288.1 GCA_003242205.1 Chloroflexota bacterium
GGTGAAAAAGGGGCTGGAAGGCCCGCTTTGTACAACCAAACCGCACCAACGCCGCAGCGTGGTCGACATGGATGAGGTGGAATACCTGTACAACCTCGGTCTGGTGAAGCTGCACACGCCCATCCTGCTCGGCAACGTTTACGACAACCGCGAACCGAACGACGAACCGGCCATCACCACCGTCGGGCGCGCGCTCTTCAACCGCATCCTGCCCGACGAGATGCGCTATGTCGAAGAAACGCTGGGCAAGAAGGGCCTGCAAACGCTCGTCGCCAACTGCTACCAGCGTCTCGGCTCGGACACCACGACCGACATCGTGGACGCCATCAAGAATCTGGGCTTCCATTACGCGACCGTGTCCGGCACAACGATCGCCGTCACCGACCTGACCGTTCCCGACGAGCGCATGGAAATCCTCAGGCAGGCTGAAGCGGTCGTCGAGCGCGCCGAGCGCGACTTCCGCCGCGGCTTGCTGACGGAAGAAGAGCGCTATCAGATCACGATTGACGAGTGGAACCAGGCCAAGGAGCGCCTCCAGAATCTGATTCAGGATTCGCTCAATCCCTATGGCCCGATCGCGGTCATGGCGATTTCCGGCTCGACCAAGGGCGGTTTCGGCCCGATTACGCAGCTTGCCGGTATGCGCGGCCTGATGGCCGACCCGTCTGGCCGTATCATCGACCTGCCGATCCGCAGCCACTTCCGCGAAGGCCTGACGGCGCTTGAGTACTTCATCTCCACGCACGGCGCGCGTAAAGGTCTGGCCGACACGGCGCTTCGTACCGCCGACGCCGGTTATTTGACCCGCCGTCTGGTCGACGTGGCGCAAGACATGATCATCAATCGCATGGACTGCGGTACGGAAGCCGGTATCTGGATTCGCCGCTCTGACGACATCGCCGGGCAGACGGTTGAAGAACGGGTTCTCGGTCGCTGCGCCGCCAGCAACATCTACGATCCCGAAACGGGCGAGTTGATTGTTGCCCGCAATGGCATGATCGACGAAGACATCGCCCGCCGCATCCAGAACAGCAAGCTGGAAGAAGTGTACGTCCGCAGCCCGCTGACCTGCTCGCTCATTCACGGTATCTGCGCCCTGTGCTATGGACGCGATCTGGGCCGCGGCGAAATGGTCGAAATCGGTACGGCGGTCGGCATCATTGCCGCTCAGTCCATCGGCGAGCCGGGCACGCAGCTCACGCTGCGTACGTTCCACACGGGTGGTACGGCGCAGGCCAGCGGCGACATCACCAGCGGTCTGCCGCGCGTGGAAGAGCTATTTGAAGCGCGCAAGAAGCCGAAGGGTGAAGCGGTCGTTACCGACATCGGCGGCGTGGTACGCCTGAGCAAGCGCGAAGGCGTTCGCATCGCGACGATCATCAACAGCGAAGTCTTCAACGAAGAGCACACCGTGCCCGCCGGCTGGACCATCGTCGTCGAAGACGAGCAGGAAATCCAGCAGGGCGACACGCTGGCGCACAGCCCTGACGGTGAGGAAGAACTCAAGGCCAAGATGCAGGGCCAGGTGCACATTGAAGGCAACACGCTCTACATTCGCTATGAGCGCCGCGAAGAGGTGGAATACGAAATCCCGTCGAGCGCGCGTCTCATGCCGGAAGTCTACGATGGCGCAACCGTGACTCCGGGCCAGCAGTTGACCGAAGGCGCGAAGAACCCGCACCGCATCCTGCGTATTCTGGGCGCTGAAGCGACCCAACTGTACCTGCTGTCGGAAGTGCAGAAGGTCTATCGCAATCAGGGTGTGAACATCGCCGACAAGCACTTCGAAATTATCATCCGCAAGATGCTGTCGCGCGTTCAGATCACCAAGAGCGGCGATAGCGCGCTGCTGCCGGGTGAACTGGTCGACCGCCTGCAGTTGCTCGATATCAACGAGCGGCTGATCGCGGAGGGCAAGGAACCGGCGGCGGGCGTTCCGGTGCTGCTCGGCGTGACCAAGGCTGCGCTCAGCACCGACAGCTTCCTCTCGGCGTCGAGCTTCCAGCACACCATCCGCGTGCTGGCGGGCGCGGCCATCGAGGGCAAAGTCGACCATCTGTACGGCCTGAAGGAAAATGTCATCATCGGCAAGCTGATCCCGGCAGGTACGGGCTTCCATACCTATCAGGATCGCGAGCTGGTAGCGCCGAACATCACGCTGGAAGCGCAGGGCGCGCTCGACAGCTCGGATGAGAACTTCTTCGACGATATCGACAGCATCGACGAAGACAGCATCGGCCTGAACAGCTAGAACGCCAGACAACACAACGCAAAAGCGCGGAGGCTATTGTGGCCTCCGCGCTTTTTGTATCGTATCTCACACCCGCTTAACTCAGCCGAACAGCTACAGAAGCGGGCAACAGCGCCCTAGTCATACCGGTCGAGCTGCACGTCAGGGCGGACGGCGTCGTAGAGCATCCAGTAGGCGGGGCGCTCGGCGGGATTCAGCGGCACGACAAGGCTGTAGCCTGCCCGTTCATCGCGCGCTTCGACGAGATTGCCCAGAACGGCGAAGTTCAGGTTCCACAAGAACATCGGGCCGATACCCGGCCGCTCCTGACCGATCTGGAAGGCGCGCAGGATGTAGTTGCCCTGATCCCATTTGTCAATCCAGCCCATCCATGGCTCTGGCGGCTCGCCGGGGAAACCTTCCCACGTCGCCCAGCCAAACTCCGTAGGCCATAGTTCCAGCTCGCCATGCCCGAACGCTTCCATCATCTGCCGGTAATCGCGCAGGGTGTCGTTGAAGAAGAAGTGCGGATCATCGTCCCAGCCACGCGAACCGCAGCATGTGGCGTCCGGCGGGTTCGCCCAGCCGTAAGGATGCACGCCAACCGCGATGTCAGGATATTGCGCCAGACCGGCGTTATACATTTCGCGCAGATAAGCGCGGTCATCACGCGAATCCGCATGGTCGCCTGTCGGGGCAAGCCCGGCAGTAACCACCTTCACATCAGGCGCGACTTCCTTGATCGCCTGATACGCCGGGCCGAACAGGCGCATGTACCCCGCTCCGTTGAATGACAACGTGCCCTGCCACTCGCGCCGCAGGTTCGGCTCGTTCCAGATCTCAATCGCGTCTACAAACGGCAGCTTATCGAGCAGAAAACGCAGGAAATTCGCCAATTGCTGCGGGTCATCGGGCGGGCCATCCTCGATATGTACCGAGCGCGCCCACGGCGGGGCTTTGGCCACACTCAGCAGAATATTCAGCCCTTCCCGATCAGCGTATTGCACATACTGCTCAAAGCGCTGGAACGGCTCACCATATTCGTCAGGGCCGTTGGGTTGCAGCGCATTCCACGGCACCTGAACCTTCACCCAATGAAAGCCGAGATCCTCATCCACGCGCCGCCCAACAGCCTCCTGCCAGTCTTCCTGAGACAGGTTCGATTCAAGCTGGATGCCCATGCGCGACGGATCGAGGCCCGGTAACGGCGTCCCCGGCGGGACAGGCGTCGGTTCAACTGACGTGGGTAGCGGCGGTTCGCCCGTAGGCGAAGGCCCTTCGGTCGGCGTCTCAGTCGGCCGCGGCGTCGATGTCGGCGGCAGCGTATAGTCTGGCCCAATCACAGGGCCGACAATCGTTGCGCCCGGCGGAATGGTGGCCGGAGGGCGCACCACCTGCGCCTCGGTTTCAGTTGTCGGGGTCGCAGACGGCGGCGGCCCAATCGTGGGAATGGGGGTATTGGTCGGCGTCGGCGACACCACGACCGAGCCAATCTGTGGCAGCGGCGTTGGCGTGACATAGACCAGAATCGGCGTCCGCTGCTCGCACGCCACCAGCGCGAGCACGAACGCCACCAGAACTGCAAGAATCGGTTTCCTGGATGTCGTCGTCATGGGCAGCATACTACCATAGGGACGCACGAGACGCCATGCTAACTCGCTGAGATCTTATTAAGAAGCTCAAGCTCATTTATGGTATAATGCGAACATCTGTTCAGTATTTGACACGTAAAAACATCGTCCCGTAGAATGTGCGGCAAATTGCCACGCGTGCTCCCAGCCGCAGTAACGCATTGAGGAAACTTGTATGACAGTGGGTGCCATCCGACAGGTGAACATCGGACAGGAGATGCGCGACGCGTACCTGGATTACGCCATGAGCGTGATCGTGGCCCGCGCGCTGCCTGACGCCCGCGACGGCCTCAAGCCCGTCCACAGGCGTATCCTGTACGCGATGTATGACATGGGCATACGATCCGACACGCCGTACAAGAAGTGCGCGCGTATCGTCGGCGAAGTTCTCGGTAAATATCACCCACACGGCGATGCTGCCGTGTATGAAGCGCTCGTCCGTCTGGCGCAGGATTTCTCCATGCGTTATATGCTGATCGACGGTCAGGGCAACTTTGGCAGCATCGACGGCGACGGCGCAGCAGCGATGCGCTATACCGAAGCGCGCATGGCCGAAATCGGTGAAGAACTGCTGGTCGACATCAACAAGGACACTGTCGACTTCAGCGACAATTTCGACGGCACGCTGAAAGAGCCGCAGGTGTTGCCCGCCAGCTTCCCCAATCTGCTGGTCAACGGGTCGTCGGGCATTGCGGTCGGTATGTCTACCAACATTCCGCCGCACAATCTGGGCGAAATCTGTGACGCGCTCGTCTACATGCTCGACAACTGGGACAGTCTGGACGAGATCACGGTTAGCGATCTGATGCAGTTTGTGAAAGGCCCGGACTTCCCGACCGGCGGGCTGGTATACCGCCATGTCGATGGTCTGGAAAATGGCGAAGATACCCTCGTGTCCGCCTACTCCACCGGGCGTGGCAAGCTCACGGTGCGGGCACGCGTACACGTCGAGGATATTGGCCGTGGCAAGCAGCGTATCATCGTGACAGAGCTTCCCTTCCAGACGAACAAGGCAGCGCTGATCGAACGAATTGCGACGCTTGTCCGCGATGGCAAGCTGGAGGGCATCACCGACCTGCGCGACGAATCCGACCGGCAGGGCCTACGCCTTTCGATTGAGCTACAGCGCGGCGTGGAAACGGGCGCGGTGCTGAAAAAGCTATTCCAGCTTACGCCGCTGCAGGACACGTTCAGCATCATCATGCTGGCGCTGGTCAACGGAGAGCCGCGCCTTCTGTCGCTCAAACAGGCGCTTAAGGTTTATCTCGACCACCGAATGGAGGTCGTACGCCGCCGCAGCGAGTTTGATCTGGCGCGCGCGCGGGAACGGGCACACATTCTCGAAGGTCTGTTGAAAGCGCTTGACAACCTCGACGAAGCAATCGCGATCATCCGCAAATCGCGCACGGCGGACACCGCACGCGAAAACCTGCGTAAGACGCTGCAAATCACGGAAATTCAGGCGCAGGCCATTCTCGACATGCAGCTTCGCCGCCTGGCAGCGCTGGAACGCAAGAAAATTGAGGATGAGTACAAGGAAAAGATCAAGCTCATCAAATATCTTGAAGGGCTGCTGAAGAGTCCGCAGCAGATGCGGATGGTCATCGCCGACGAATTGAGGACGATCAAACAGGCGTATGGCGATCCCCGGCGCACGATCATTGTCGACAGCACGGCGACCATGACCAACGCCGCCGATTTCCATGTGCCTAAGGAAGATACGTGGGTGACGCTGACGGTCGGAGGAAAGCTGGGCCGCAGCTTCGAGAACGTGCCGCCCAAAGTCACCGGCGATGTCAAGGAGCCTCCGCGCTTTGTGCTGGAAACAGACACCTCCGAACTGCTGTATCTGTTCACGGCTAAGGGCACATGCTCGACCATACCCGTTCACACGCTGCCCCAGGTCAACAACCCGCCGGAAGGCGCGCCATTCCATAGCCTGTGCGCGCTGAACGCGCAGGATGAGGTCGTGGCGGTCGTTGCCCTGCCGATGGATCTCGAAACCGGCTTTCTGTTTTTCGTGACGGCGTGTGGCGAGGTCAAGCGCCTGCGTATTGAAGACCTGCCCGGTATGACGGCCAATGCCTTCAGGGGAATGGTGTTGTGTGGCGGGCACGGGCTTGCG
>QGUR01000289.1 GCA_003242205.1 Chloroflexota bacterium
CTCCGGCGGCAGACCGGGAATGCCCGTCGGGCCGTTCAGATCGGCGTCGTCCATTTCCCGGAGCGCTTCCAGCAAGTCGCGGTGCGCCGCCTGATGCTGATCGAGCAGCGCTTCCGGCGCCAGCGCGCGGCCTGCTTCGAGGATGCGAGTCTGTTCCGCCTCAGGCAACTCGCTGAAGCTGACCTCGGCCCCGGCCATGGTACGGATGATCTCCGTCAGCCGGCGCTCCTTCCATGTCGTGATGGCAATGGCATCGCGGATCGTCCAGCCGTTCAGCAGTTGCCGGTTCATTTGCCCGGCGGGAACCTGTTGCAGCAATTCATCCCATTCGGCGCGCTTCGCCGCGATATGCCCGGCCAGTTCCCGGACCGTCATCAACGTGGCGTTTTCCATGTAGATAGCGAAATTTTGCTCCAGCGTCGGCGCGCCCAGTTCGTGCAGCATGCGAAGGATCTGCGCGCGGTGATCGGTGGAGTGGTGCGATACCTGTATCAACCCGACCCACACGGGCTGGCTCCATCTGTCCGGTATGCGTTCCAGATCGGCGTCGCTCAGGCTGCGCACGATGTCCAGACATTCCTGATCGGCCTGCTGGCAGATGGCGCGCGCCGCTTCGCGGGTCGGATACGCCTCAGGATCAATTTCATCGAGGCCCTGCACATTCAGTAAAGCTCTGAGCCAGTAGCGCTGGGCATTCGCCATATGCACCAACTGGTTACGGATCGACCCGCGAGAGTAGCTGTCATCCTGTATGAATTGCTCGTCGGTCAGGTGTTCCATGATGATCGACCACAAACGTTCGTTCGTGGCCTGATTGAACCCGAACAGCGCCTGCAGCATTGCGGTTGAAGTCAATGCACCCGTCTCCTCATCCTTATCCGGCCCGGATGCAGCTTGCTGCCTGCGCTTCAAAATTCCACCCAGCAACCGGCTTTGGCGCTGCGGACGGCGGCATCGACCAGCGCCTGCACACGCGCGCCTTCGTCAAAGTCCGGTTCGACCGGCGTGTTATTCGCAATCGCCGTGATGAACTCGCGCGTCATGTGATCCTGCTGGCGAAAGACATCCTTGTAGGTGTTGTGCACCGTGTCCCGGCGCGCGCCCGCCCAGACCGCTTCCGGAACCTCAATCGGTTCCGGCTTGCCTCCGTCCCGGCAACCTCTGATCTCCTGCACCGTGTCCCAGTCGATGTGATGGTAAAGAGTGCCTTCCGAACCATGAAACTCCATGTGGTGCGTCTGCCCGAACGGCGTCCCCTCGTAGCAGACCGTCGTCACCTGCAGGCTGCCGTATGCGCCATTGGCGAACCTGACGGTGATGATGGCGCTGTCCTCCGCGCGCGTGTAGTCGAAGCCCTGCGGGTGATCGCCGCGCTGGACCAGCGTAGCGCAGTAGCATGACAGCGCCTTAATCTCGCCGAAAAACCAGCGGGCCAGATAAAACCAGTGCGACCCCAGATCGGCGATGACGCCCGCGCCGGCGACGTCGGCGTCAAAGCGCCAGTTGTATTCTCTATCCCGCCCGTAGCCGGTGTAATAGCGCATGTTCAGATGATATGGCTGGCCGATGTACCCTTCATCGAGCAGTTGCTTGATGTAGCGGGTGGTCGGCATGTAGCGATAGGTGAACGGGACCATCGTCTTTACGCCCGCGCGTTTGGCAGCGTCTGCCATCGCCCGCGCCTGATCGGCGTTCTGGGCCAGCGGCTTGTCGCACAGGACGTGCAGCCCGGCGTCCAGCGCCGTCATGGTGATCGGATAGTGGGTGTTGTTGGCGGTCGCCACGATCAAGGCATCGAGGCCGGCGCGTTCGATCATCTCATGGTAATCGGTGTAGGTGGCTGGAATTTCCCAGCGCCGGGCAAATTCCTTCAGCCGCTTGTAGTCGCGCCCGCAGACCGCGACCACTTCTGCCTGAGGATGATTCTTTAAAGCGGGCAAATACATCGAGTCGGCCCACCAACTGGTGCCGACAACCCCAACGCGAACCATGAAATACTGCCTTTCCTACTAAATAAAGCTCTTTACCGAAAATCAACCGTCTAAGGCCGGAGGATGCGGCGCCGCGCGCCATGTTCGCCTCGTGTTTCAGTTTACCCGCCTTTTTGCGCCGATCAATTTTTCAAGGCGCTGGCTGGCCCGCGCAGCGGCGCACGACGATTCTGTCACCGATAGCGCACGGTTGGATCTGGGGCGCTTGCCCGAATATGCTGCTCACCAGTACAATCGCCCCATGCAAACCGAATTCAATACGACCAAGATACCGGATTTTGAACGACGGCGAGCGAAATACGAACCCGTCTCTCACCTGCTGCGTGAGATGTACGGCTTTCCGGAATGGCGTCCGTGGCTGCCACCGCTCGACGAATTGATCGACTGCATCCTGAGCCAGAGCACATCCGATACCAACCGCGACCGCGCATTCGATGCGCTGAAAGCGAAGTTCCCAACGTGGGAAGCCGTGCGCGATGCGCCGGTCGAGGCGGTGATCGACGCCATCCGGCCTGCCGGGCTGGCCAACCAGAAAGCGCCGCGCATTCAGCACGTGCTGCGGACGATTACCGAGCAGCGCGGTGAGCTGAATATCGACTTTTTGAATGACCTGCCGCTGGAAGAGGCGCGCGCATGGCTGATGAGTCTGGATGGCGTCGGGCCAAAGACCGCCGCTATCGTGCTGTGTTTCGCGTTTAACCGGCCTGCTTTCCCGGTTGATACGCACGTTCATCGCGTTGGACAGCGCATTGGTTTTCTGCCAGAAGGCATCAGCGCCGAAAAAGCGCATCCGGTGATGGAAGCGATCGTGCCGCCTGAGGACTACTACGCTTTTCATCTCAACCTGATCCGGCATGGTCGCGAAATCTGCAAAGCGCGCCGCCCGGAATGCGAGCGCTGCCCCTTGACCGCCCACTGCGACTATTATCAGAGGTTCGCCAGACCGACACCATGAGCGGGAACAACCATGAGAACTTTATTTCCGCCCGCGAGATCAACAATACACGCCAGCACATCGAACTGCTGCGCGCGCAGCTTGCCAGCGGTCATGTCGATATCGCATTTCTGAATCGCCAGCTCGAAAAAATCACCGGGTTGCTGGAACACATCGAACACGAGCAGAACAGGCGGCAGCGCAGCGCGCGCTTCGAGGCGCTGTATAACGTCAGCCGCCTGCTTGGTTCGTCGCTGGACGTGCGAACGGTGCTCGATCAGGTGATGGACGCGATCCTCCAGCTTACCGGCGCGGAACGCGGCTTCATCATGCTGCGAGATGACGATGGCGAGATCACGGTCACGACGGCGCGTAATCTCGACCAACAAACCCTGACGAGCGAGCATTTCCGCTACAGCCAGACGATTGTCAATCAGGTGCTGGACTCCGGAGAGCCGGTGCTGACGACCAACGCGGCGGAAGACCCGCGTTTTTCGACTCGCGCCAGCATCGTCTCCCAGTCGCTGCGTAGCATTATGGCGACGCCGTTGCGCGCGCGAGGGCGCGTGATCGGCGTGGTTTACGTGGACAACCGCGTCGTAGCCAATCTCTTTCAGGAGGATGATCTTGCCGCGCTCGATGCCTTCGCCGGTCAGGCGGCGATTGCCATCGACAACGCGCGTCTGTTCGGGGCAACGGATCAGGAATTGCAGGCACGCATCGAGGAGCTCACGCAGCTCCGGCGCATCGACATGCAGCTTAACGAAACGCTCGACGCCGACAAGGCGATGCAGATTGCGCTCGAATGGGCCTGTCGCGTGTCCGACGCCAGCACGGGCTATATGGGGCTGGTCGAAGGCGAATCAACGCGCATTCGCGCCGCACATACCTACGGCGTTCATGCCGGTGACACGCAGAATCGACTGCACGAGCTTTACCCGGAAGCGCTGGAGGTTGCGGCTTCGGGCAAAACGCAGCAGGTCGAAATAAAGCATCCTGAGTATACCCACACGCTGATCGTGCCGGTGCGCCGCGAGCATCGAGTGATCGCGGTCATCATCCTCAACCGGAATGGCGCTTTTTCCGCCGGCCAGCAGGATATGGTCGAGCGCGTGGTTTCCCGCGCGGCGGTTGCCATCGACAACGCGCGTCTGTACGCGGCAGTTCGGGCGGCGGACATCGCCAAGAGCGAGTTTGTCGGCATCGTCGCCCATGACCTGAAAGTGCCGATGACGAACATCATGGGCTATGCCGACCTGACGCTGATGGAGGGCGGGCTGAACGAGCGTCAGGTGGATTTTCAGAACAAGATCCGCGATACCGTGCAGCGCATGGAAATTCTCGTTTCCGATCTGGCGGACATCAGCCGGATTGAGAGCGGGAACTTCTACATGACGGAAAGTGACGTCATCATCGGGACTGTTGTACAGGCCCTCAAAGACAGTACGTTCACACAGCTTAAGGCCCGCGGGCATACCCTCGTCGAAGAAATCGACGATTCTCTTCCCCCCCTGCGCGTCGATTACTACCGCCTGCTGCAAGTGCTGACGAACCTGATGAGCAACGCCATCAAATACACGCCCGATGGCGGTACGATCACGCTTCGCATCAGCCAAAACGGTGACGATCGCATCGAATTCAGCGTCAGCGATACCGGCGTCGGTATGTCGCCCGAAGAACTCGCCATGCTCGGAACAAAATTCTGGCGCGCGGACGGCGAATTCACGCGCCTGCAGTCCGGCAGCGGTCTGGGCTTCGCGATCAGCCGCGCCCTCGTGGAACAGATGGGCGGGCGCATCCGTGTCGAAAGCGAAGTGAACCGCGGCAGCACCTTTACGTTCGACATCCCCATCCGTAGCGCATAATCGAAATAACGGCCCGCGCCGGTCGGGCCGGTTTGGACAACCCCGATAGGATTGACACGATGACTGATGCGCTACAAGAGGCCAGAACGCTGCTTCAGCAACTGGTGGACGGAGCGCGCGACGGCAGTCTCACTCCCGCGCGGCTTGCCGGCCAACTGGAACAGGTCGAGCGTTTGATCGCAAACACGCAGGACAACGGCGCGCAGGCGTCCGCCGCTTCGACGCCGGCGCTGGACGAACAGGCTTTTCTGCAGGAGCAGGCTTATTTTGTGTCGCACGCGATCCACGAACTCCGCACGCCGCTGACCAGCATTCGCGGCTATGCCGATATGCTCGGCCAGCCGGCGCTCGGCCCGCTGTCGGATATGCAGCGGCAATTCGTGGATACGATCAGGAGCAATAGCCGTCGCATGGAAGGCCTGCTGACCGATGTCAGCGACATGGCGAAAATCAAGGGCGGCACGCTGCGCCTGAACATCAAGATGGATACTTTCAAGAATATCGCCATGATGATCGAGAAAAATACGCGGCCACTGGCGGAAAGCCTGAATAAATCGCTGGAGTTTGAAATTCCGTCCGGGCTGCCGCTTCTTCAAGTCGATGGCGATCTGCTGGCCAAGGCATTCACCAAGCTGGTCGAGAATGGCCTGCGGTATACGCCGGAAGATGGCGGCAAAGTCACCGTGGAGGCCGAAAACCGGGCCAATACGCTGGTGGTGCGCGTGCGCGATAACGGCATCGGCATGTCGCCCGAAGAACTGGCCCGGCTCGGCACGGTTTATTTCCGTTCGGAAAACGAGCAGGTACGCGTCCATAAAGGCAGCGGGCTTGGCATTCCCATCGCTTATGGCATCATTCAACTGCTGGGCGGCACGGTCGAGGTCGAAAGCGCGCGCGGCGCGGGCACAACGTTCACAGTCTCTCTGCCCGGCATGAACTGATCAGTCGAAGGAAGGCATCGTTCATAATGCTCACTCTGGAACAGGCGCTGACGTTGTTGCGGCGCATGCAGGCCGCCGCGCCACAACAGACCGCCGCAAAACTCAACGACATCAGCCGGTTGCTGCTCTCGCTCAGCGAGGAAAATCAGGCGCTCCAGAGGCAGGCCGGCGAGGACGCCGGTGGCGCGAACGCGGCGGAAGAGGTGAAGGCGGCGCATATCCTGACGTTGCAGTTGAGCGAGGC
>QGUR01000290.1 GCA_003242205.1 Chloroflexota bacterium
CTGTCCCCCGACGACCCGCCGATGCCGGCGCTGCGCGGCACGGCGCGCCTCGTTTACCAGCCACGCTACTACCAGCAACTGCTCGATATGAAGCCAAGCCCGGCGAACGCGCTGGAGTTCTGTATCGGCTCGCTGGCGGAAATGACCGAGGGCGATATTTACGAGGTTGTTGACCACTACAGCAAACAGAAGGCAATCGGCTACGTGCATTTCCGCAACGTGCGCGGCAAGGTTCCGAATTATTACGAGGTCTTCGTCGATGAAGGCGATGTCGACATGATCCGCGTGATGAGGATCCTCAAGCGCAACGGTTACGACGGCGTGCTGATTCCCGACCACACCCCGCAGATGACGTGTGATGCGCCCTGGCACGCGGGCATGGCCTATGCGCTGGGCTACATGCGCGCCATCATGCAGATGCTTGAGCAGGAGGACTAGATCCCGATGCCGGACCTGACCGGAAAACGCGTTCTTGTCACCGGCGGCAATCAGGGGATTGGCCGCGCCATTTGCCAGCATTTTGCCAGAGCTGGGGCGCGGGTGGCCGTTAATTACCTCGATCGTCCTGAACTGGCCGAGTCGCTGCTGGATGAGCTTGGACGCGAGAATGCCGTCGCCATTCAGGCGGACGTGCGTGATGAGGCGGCGGTTGAGCGGATGGTGGCGCAGGCGGTTGAGGCGTTTGGCGGGCTGGACGTGCTGGTCAACAACGCGGGCTGCGAATCGACCTACGCGCTGCTCGACCTGCCGGTAGAGGAATGGGATCGCGTGCTCAATACCAACCTGCGTGGGGCGTTCATGTGCGCCAGAGCTGTCGGGCGCGTGATGGTCGAGCAGGGGACGGGCGGCGTGATCGTGAATATTTCGTCGATGCACGAGGAAGTGCCGCGTCTCGGGTTGACGCATTACTGCGTGTCGAAGGCCGGGCTGGCCATGCTTACCAAGGGGCTGGCGCTGGAATGGGCGGAATATGGCATCCGCGTCGTCAGCGTGGCTCCGGGCGCGATTGAAACCGACATGAACCGTAAGGAGATTGCCGCCTTCGGCAGGCACAGGTTCGAGGAATGGATTCCGGCAGGACGCCTTGGAACGGTGGACGACATCGCCCCGGCGGTCGTGTTCCTCGCTTCGGATGACGCCGCTTACGTGAGTGGTTCGACGCTGCGGATCGACGGCGCGTATCTGCTGAACCATACCCGCTACGATCCGCGCAAGGCGGCACATTGAGACGCAGCATCACGCGTATCATGGCAAAAGACCGGTCGTGATCACGCCGGAGCCCTGAGCTTAGCCTGCCCGATGCTTGAAAAACCCAACATCTCGGATGAGATGATCATCGCCTGCTTGCACGACGATTATGGGCTGCAGGTTGCAGATCTGGCGTTTCTGCCGCTTGGCGCAGACGCCAGCACTGCCGTCTACCGCGCCGTGACCGGCGACGCGCCGTACTTCGTGAAGCTGAGGCGGGGCGCGTTTGACGAAACGACCGTACTCGTGCCACGGCTGCTCTACGATCGGGGGATGGCGCAGGTCATTCCGCCGCTGCCAGCGCGAACCGGGCGGTTGTGGGCACGGCTCGGCGACTATACGGTGATTGTTGCGCCGTTTGTCGCGGGGCAGAGTGGTTTTGAGAAACCGCTGCTGGATCGCCACTGGACCGAATTGGGGCGTGCGCTCAAACGGTTGCACACGACGACGCTGCCGCCGGAACTTCTCGCGCGTATCCCGCAGGAGCGCTACTCCGGCGAGTGGCGCGAACGCGTTCGCAGCTTCCAGACACTCGTTCAGACACAGACTTTTCACGAACCCGTTGCCGCCGCGCTGGCCGAATTTATGACGACGCAGCAGGAGATCATTGGCGAGATCGTCTGGCGGGCCGAACGGCTTGCTTCCGTATTGCGAGGTCGTCCTCAACACCGCGTTCTCTGCCATGCGGATATTCACGCCGGCAACGTCCACATTGACGAGCATAACACGCTCTATATCGTCGATTGGGACACCCTGACGCTGGCTCCGAAAGAGCGCGACCTGATGTTTGCCGGCGCGGGGCTGGGCGACGGGAGCCGTAGCGCCGAAGATGAAGAGCGGCTGTTTTATCAGGGCTACGGCGATACTGAGATTGATTGGGTCGCGCTGGCTTACTATCGCTTCGAGCGTATCGTGCAGGATATCGCTGAATTTGCCGCGCAGCTTTTGTCGACTGAGGAAGGCGGAGCCGACCGCGAACACAGCTTGCGCCTGTTCATGGGTCAGTTTCTACCCGGTCAGGTGGTGGAGCAGGCGTTCCGGGCGGAGGAACGCCTGCCGGGAGAGCTTCGGTCCGGTTAACGGTTGGGCTGGGGACGAAGGTGTGAGCCGAAACCTCATCCCCCGGCCTCTTCTCCAAAGTCTGTTTGCCAGCTTTGGAGAAGGGAAGCCAGATCGTTTCAGATAGTGCGTTTCCCCAACCGGGTAGCAGAATATCCCTCTCTAAAACGCACACTTTGTCTTGGAGCGGGGCAAGGGATGAGTGCTATCCCGCAAGCGCCTCCTCGAAAAACTGTACCAGCCGTTTGTACAGCGTCTTTTTGTTGGCACGGCGGTGGATACCGTGGCCTTCGTCTGCGAAGCTCAGCACGTCGTAAGCAATGCCTACGCGGTCGAGCGCCGCGCACACGTCGGTGACATGCTGCGGCGTTACGTTCGGGTCCTGGTCCCCCTGCACGATGAGCAGGCGACCGCGAATGTTATCGACGAAGTGGATGGGCGAACGCTCGCGGAAGCGCTTAGGCACTTCGTCGGGCGTGCCGCCCATCATTTCGGCGCTGTAGGGGCGCAGGTCGGGGCGGGTGGTCTCGTAGTCCACCACGAGGTCGGTCATGCCGCAGATTGGCGCAGCGGCGGCGACCAGTTCTATGGGAAGGCGGGTGATGGCGCACCATGACGAGTAGCCGCCGTAGCTTGTTCCAGTGATGCCGATCCTGCCGGGTTGGGCGATGTTCGCGTCGATCAGCGCTTCGATGCCGGTGCGAATGTCGTCCTGCTCGCGCCCGCCCCAGCCATCTTCCTTAATCGCCTCCGTGAAGGCGCGGCCAAAGCCGGTGCTGCCCCGATAGTTGGGCTGAAAGACGTTGAAGCCCTGCGAGGCGTAGTATTGCACCTCGGCGTCGATCCAGTCTTCATAATGCCATGTTGGGCCGCCATGAACGTGAACGATCGTGCCTTTGGCCTCGCCGCGCGCGCGGTAGAGCCAGCCCTGTATCTCCATGCCATCGACCGAGCGCCAGTGAAAGTTTTCAGCGGGGATGAGGTCGGCGGGTTTCAGCGTCGTCATGTCCCAGATGCGCGTCAGGCTGGTCATCTCGCCGTTTTCGGGCACGAAGCGCACAAGTTCCATCGGTTGCGTCGAACTATAGTGGAGCGCGGTCCATGCGCCGCCGGGCGCAGGCGCAACCGGCACGAGCGTTGATGGTGTGACCGGGAATGCTTCTTCCGCGCCTGTTTTGATATCGAGCAGGCTGCCATAGGGGCGTGTCGAGCGCACATCGAGCAGTACGGCGCGGTCGGCGTTTTGCGGGAAGGAAACGCGCTCGATATTGCGCGCCGGGTCTTCGATCAGCCAGCGCAGCGAGCTATCGGCCAGTGAATAGACGCCGACACGGTAGTGCGTGTCCGCCTCGGCGTGGATGAGGATATGCTCGCCATCGGGAAACCACACGCCGTAGACCTTGCGTTCTGCCCCGATATTGACGATTTCGCGATCGCCTTCGCCGTCGATACTCACCAGCCAGAGCTGCTCGCCAGACGGGTGCAGGTCCTTGCGCTGGTACAGGACGTGCGTTCCCTGTGGATTCAGGCTTGGTGGCATGTAGGTTGGGCTGTTTGGACGCGCGAGGATGACGCGCTCGCCGGTTTCGAGATCGTGGCGGTAGATCAGGCTCGGCTCGATCTCCTGCCCGTTTTCATCGACGTTGGCGCTGTAAATCAGCCAGCGACCATTCGGATGCAGTTGCCCGCCGTGAATGTAATAACCCGGATTGGCCTCGGTCAGCGGTTCCATGTGTTGCGGCGCATCGAGGCGGACGCGGAACAACTGGACGCGCTCGTTGCCGTCCGTATCCTGCGCCACGACCAGCGATTGGCTATCCGACGACCATGATACGGGCCATGTGTTCTGGTCGGTCATCGTCAGGCGCACGGGTTCGGCTGTGCCGTCGGTGCGGACGGCGTAGACGTCGGCGGTTTCTCCTAGGCCGATCCACATCCAGGCAACCCATTGGCCGTTCGGCGAGGGGAGAACGAACTCCATCTCCGGCAGGCTGAGCAGGGCATCGAGCAATGCGTCATCGTTCTGGGGCATGCTGTTCGTCTCCTACGAGAATGCAGGCGGCGCGCTGGTGATCGCCTACGGGCAAGAGTTGCGGGTCGATTTCGCGGCAACGAGGAATTGCATCCGGACAGCGTGGGTGGAAGCGGCATCCTCGTGGCAGGTCGGCGGCGTTGGGGATTTCCCCTTGCAGCACTTCGCGTTTGCGCCGCCGTCGCGGGTTCGGAACCGGGATGACCGACAGCAACGCGCGTGTGTACGGGTGCTGCGGATTCCGCAAAATCCGTTCGGTCGGGCCGATTTCGACAATGCGGCCCAGATACATGACGGCGATGCGGTCGGCGAAAAAGCCCGCCGTAGCAAGATCGTGCGTGATGTAGAGGATGCTCAGCCCGCGCCTGTCACGCAGGTCGCGCAGCAGCGTCAGGATCTCGGCGCGCATGGATACGTCGAGCATCGAGACAGGTTCGTCGGCCACCAGCAGCGACGGGTTAAGGATCAGCGCCGAGGCGATGACGACGCGCTGGCGTTGCCCGCCGGAGAGCGCTTCGGGATAGCGGTTGAAAAACTCCTCTGGTGGCTTCAGGCCCGCTTCGGAAAGGGCGGTCGCCACTTTCGCCCGCAGTTCGTCCCGGTTTGCCGCCAGTTTATGGATTTGCAACGGTTCGGCCAGAATATCGAAGATCGTCTGGCGCGGGTTGAGCGACTCATACGGGTCCTGAAAAATCATCTGCACCTGACGCCGCAGCAGCAGGCGGTCTCGCCCGCGCGCCATTTCGTACAGGTCTCGCCCGTTGAACAGGATACGCCCGCTCGTCGGTTCGTTCAGGCCCATGACGGTCATCGCCAGCGTTGTCTTGCCGGAGCCGGACTCGCCGACCAGCCCCAGAATTTCCCCTTTGCCGAGGTCGAGGTCAACACCGTCGAGGGCGTGGACGTAGCGCCGTGAACGGGGGCGCAGCAGGCTGCCGCTCCCCGGCGCGGGATAGAGCATGCGGGCGTTTTCGACGCACAGGATCGGTTCAGCGATCATCGGGACAGCTCACTCGTTTCGGCGTGGTGGCAGGCGACGATATGCCCTGGCGCAAGCGCGCGTTCAACCGGCGCAACCTGACGGCACAGGTCGCTTGCCAGATGGCAGCGCGGCTCGAAACGGCAGCCGGGCGGCAGGGCGTTCAGCGGCGGTGGATGGCCGGGAATCGACGCCAGCACCCGTGATGGCGCATCGACATCGGGGAAGGCTTGCAACAGGCGTTGGGTGTACGGGTGGCGCGGCGCGTTGAAGATGGTATCCACGTCGCCATATTCGGCCACTTTGCCGCCATACATAATCAAGACGTCGTCGCAGACTTCGGCGACCACGCCGAGGTCGTGCGTCACCAGAATGACCGAGAGGCCGAGCTGGGCCTGCAAATCTTCCAGCAGCGTCAGGATTTGCGCCTGAATCATGACATCGAGCGCGGTCGTCGGCTCATCGGCGATCAGCACGTCGGGGTTGCAGGCCAGCGCCATGGCGATCATGGCGCGCTGGCGCATGCCGCCGCTGAACTGATGCGGATACTGCCGCGCCCGCTCCGGCGCGATGCCCACTATTTCCATCAATTCACCGGCGCGCAGGCGGGCTTTGCGGCGATCATACGACGG
>QGUR01000543.1 GCA_003242205.1 Chloroflexota bacterium
TGTTTTGTGAGGGTGTTGGGGGGTGGGAATTTGTTAAAAGGACCACCCCATCGCGGGGGAGGGGTGTGAAAGGCGGCCGGGTTGGGCTTTTTTTGTGAGGGGCCGGGGAGCCGGACGAAACCCGCCTGTACACGGCTCTAATCACCGCCGGTTTAGAGGTGCGTCGCGGTCCGACGACCGTCTCTGACCGCCCTGCCTTTCATTACGATGCGGTCAGCGATGGGCGTGGGGGCGCGTGGGCGCTCTGGACCGGCGGGCTGGCCGCGGAACCGGCGCTATACCTGCAACCGGTGGATGTCGAAGGCCGCCCGCTGCAAGCCCGGCAGATTGCGCTCAATGCGATGTGGCCCGCAATCGCTCGTAGCGCTGACGACATGCTGCACCTCTTCTGGCTCGACCGCGAAACCGGCGACCTGTGGCATGCATCCGCAGACCAGTCCGGCGTGGGCCAGTCGAGGCGGCTTTCGGGCGGCATCCTGCTCGCGCCCGGCGACCGGATCGCGAGCGCGCAGGCCGCGGTAGCTGGAACCACCGCTTATTTGCTTCTGAACATCACGCGGGCCGATGGCTCGGATGAAAGCTGGCTGACAAGCGGCTCGACCGGCGCGCAGCTCTGGAACCGTCCGGCGCGGCTGGAATACGAAGCGGAGGCGCTGCGGTGGGCCGCGATTGCCTCACATGGCGACACCGCAGCGCTGGCAGGCGTCGCCGGCAGCGAAATCTGGCTATACCCACTGTCAGCGCGAGGGATCGACGCCGGTCAGATGGTAGCTGTGCTGGCGCGCGACCTGCTCGCGCCGCTCCGGCTGTACGCCGATACAAATGGCCGGTGGCTCGTCGTCTGGTCGGAACCCAATGACAACGCCAGCGCCGATCTGAAGGTCGCGCGCGAACCGGCGACCTCCTGAAGCGCTCAGCAAGCGCTGATACGGTCGAAGAAGAACAGCAGTTCATCGGCGGCTTCAGCAATGCTATCCTGCTGCTGGCTGGCCGCACGATCTCTGGCAGCGATCAACCCGCTGCGGTGCACGCTTTTGAAATCACCGATTGGAAACTGGTAGCGTTCAGGCGCGTCTTCCGGCGCGTCAGGGTCTTCCGCCAGATACCACCGGCGCAGCCCATCGAGGCCATGCTGGCGCACGAACGTCTCTACCGCCTGTGGAGAAGGTTGGGCCTCGCGCCAGATCGTGTTAATCCGGTAGTTGCCATCGCCGATCATCTGCTCGGCGAAAGCGACCGCTTCACGGTTCAGGCGTAGCGTCATGGCTCGTTCCTCCTCTGCACTCACAACAATCAGACGCAGCGAACAGGCTGTCGCTTACACGCCCCGCGCGAGACAAAGCCCGTGCGCTAACCGGCGCGGAAAACGACACGATAGGATGTGATCGCGCTTTCGCCGTCGCTGGTTGTACAGGGGACCGCCGCCAGCGGCTCCGACGCCGAATTCGAATGCCCCGGAATCTCGACCAGATAGTCAGTTCCGGCTTCCATGTCGAAATCCGCATACCCCGCGTCGCGTTCCGGTTTAAGGCCGGTGAAGAACGTATCGCTGCCAGAATCCCAGCGAACGCGAATCTCCTGCCCCGGTATCCCCCGACCGTTGCCATCCTGAACGTTGACTTCGATCACGCCCGAGGCATCGGCCCGGCAAAACGTCGAAATGTTGACCAATACAAAGCTCG
>QGUR01000291.1 GCA_003242205.1 Chloroflexota bacterium
CCTTTGTCGTGTCCTGTATCATCGCAGATGAGGATGGTTTCGGTATGCTTCTCAGGTGTCCTCAGAGGGAGGTTTCGATGTGTTAAAGACTCGTGGGAAGCAGGTCCTTCACGGGAGTTTCGTTCGTGCGAAGCATCTTCGTCTCCAGGTCCAACCGGACCTTCAGTGTTCTAGCGGCTGCCACCTGCGGCGTTGCCGGCATCAGCGCGAATGATGATGGTTTCGTTCTGCATCTCAGGTCTCCTCAAGAGGTGGTGTCTAACGGCTACCGCCTGCGGCGTTGCCGGCATTAGCGCGAACAACAATGGTTTCGTTGATGTGCTGCATTTCAGGTCTCCTCAAAGAAGCAATCTTTAACGGCTACCGCCTGCGGCGTTACCGGCATCAGCACGGATGATGATGGTTTCGTTCTGCATCTCAGGTCTCCTCAAGAGGTGGTGTCTAACGGCTACCGCCTGCGGCGTTACCGGCATCAGCACGGATGATGATGGTTTCGTTCTGCATCTCAGGTCTCCTCAAGAGGTGGTGTCTAGCGGCTGCCGCCTGCGGCGTTGCCGGCATCAGCGCGGATGATGATGGTCTCGTTCTGCATCTCAGGTCTCCTCAAGAGGTGGTGTCTAGCGGCTGCCGCCTGCGGCGTTGCCGGCATTAGCGCGAACAACAATGGTTTCGTTGATGTGCTGCATTTCAGGTCTCCTCAAAGAAGCAATCTTTAACGGCTGCCGCCTGCGGCGTTGCCGGCATCAGCGCGAATGATGATGGTTTCGTTCTGCATCTCAGGTCTCCTCAAGAGGTGGTGTCTAGCGGCTGCCGCCTGCGGCGTTACCGGCATTAGCGCGAATGACGATGGTTTCGTTCTGCATCTCAAGCCTCCGTGGCAGAAATCAATGCTTGTGCTTGCCGTAGATGCCACCAATGTATCAAGGGGGTGGCAACAAACTGCTTACCAGACGGAGGTAAAAATTAAAAAGTCACCAATTCGGTGACTTTTCGCAAGAAAGCTGCCAGATGTGGGTGAAAAATAGGGTCAGTTCAAGAGTGAGCGCACCAGAGTCATGGTCTCTGATGACGGTTTGACTGCTAGTTCCTGCCACAACAACTGCTGCAAATCATTGAGATGTGACAGGATTTTCTTCTTTTCGCCCTTTTGAGCGTAGCATGTCATGATGGCGCGGTGGATGTCTTCCCGATACGGGTCGACAACCAGCGCCTGTTTGAAGACATTGATTGCGTGGCGGAAATCGCCGCGCGCGCGCGCGCACTCCCCCAGACCGACCAGAGCCTCAAGGTACATTTCGCGGAATGACTCACGCATCGGGTAGACCCAGTCGGCGTCGAGCGACGGAAGAAAGTCGCCGTGATAGAGGTTGACGGCCCGCTGCCACAGGTCTTCGGTACGGGCGTCACGCGGTGGCATCAGGCGCGCCTGCGAAGTTAACGTTTGCAGTTCTTGCGCGTCACATTGCAAATCGAGATCGGGATTGATCTGGTAATAACCGTCAACGAAGATGATGACGTTTTCGCCAAGCGCACGGCGCGCGCGATAGAGCGTGGTGTGGAAATTGGAGCGAACCTGCTTGGTGGCGCTATCGGGCCAGAAGACCAGGCTCAATTCTTCGCGAGTTTGCGGGCCGATGAACAGAAGATAAAGGAAGAGTTCGCGCGCGGCTGTGGCCCGCCACTCGCTGCTCGCCACCATTTTGCCATCGCGTTCGATGGCCTCCATGCCAAGCGTGTAAACGCGCAGACTGTAGGTGTTGACGGGGCCAAAGCCGGAGTCGCCCAGCCGTTCCGCCTCCCGTGGTGGCTGAACGGCGTGCAACGCCTTCAGTTCGTGCAATACCGCGCTGTTGGCGGGGGCGTGTTTTTCGACAAACGAGCGCAAAAACGAGGAGTGAAAGGCTTCGGCTGTAAACGGCTGCATGCTGCCGGCTAACTGGCCGACTCTCAGAGCCGTTTCCAAAAACTGGTGCGCGTCGCCCGGCACTCCATAACGGAGCGTCAATTCCGCGCGAATGGCGAGTACGCGCAGGCGCTCGAAGTGCGCGCCCATCTGGTCGAGTTCGCGGTCAACCATGTCCAACTGTTTCAGCGCTTGTTCGCGGTCGCCGTCGGCCATGCGTGCGGCGGCGCTCATGGCGCGGGCATGCACGCGTTCCAGCCCCAGACTATGCGAGTTCGCCAGCGCCTGTGCTTCGTCGGCAAATGCAATTGCGTCGGCAAAGCGGCCCTGCCAGCGCCGCAGCGTGGATGCGCTGATGAGCAGGGCGACCCGCAGCAGTGGTTCGCTGCTTCCGCTCAGTTCCAGAGCTTTGTTATACAGGCGGAACGCATTGTCAAAGATGCCCTGGTCGCGGTTGAGATCGCCGAGACTCCACAGTAGATAGCTTTCTGCCCGGCGGTCGAGCGCGCGCGCGGCGACGCTCAGGCCCTCCTCAAACGTCGCTTCTGCCTGCTTGTAATTGCTACGCAGATGGTAGTAAAACCCGAGGTTGTTCAACGCCAGCGCCAGCCGCACGGGGCTGTTCAGCGAACGGCAGAGCGCAACAACTTCCTGCAAACAGGCTCCGGCTTCGTCGAGCCATCCAAGCTGCACGTAGGCGGTTTCAAGGTCCTGTAATGTGGCGGCCAGCGCGTAGCCATCGCCTTCAACGCGCAGAATCTCGACCGCTTCTTTGAGGTGTGTCACTGCGGCGTGTGCGTTGCCGAGGCGCATCTGCGTCAGGCCGAGCAGGGCCAGCCCGCGGGCCCGCAGGTTGCCGGGCAGGGCCTGCGACTCAAGCAGTTGCGTAGCCTGTCCCGCCGCTTCGTGGTTATGGCCCTTCAGAAAGTTGATCATCGCGCGCTGGAGATGCACGCTGTTGATGCCATCCACGTCGCCGCGCGAGACGAAACCGCGCTCGGCGTTGGTCAGGAAAGTTTCGGCCTCCGCATAGTTATAGCGGTCCGTGTGGATCATCGCGCAGGCGTATAGCAGCCGTGGAACTTCGACGTTCGTGTCTTCCAGCCGTTTGGCCCAGCGCAGCAGGGTTTCTGTCTTGCCTTGTGAAAAATAGGATAGAGCGACTTTTTCGGCGATGTCACCGGCACGGTCGACTTTGCCGGCTTCAACATAGTGGTCGAATGCAACATCAAGCTGATTGTTGTTCTCGAACCACTGCGCTGCCCGCAGGTGCAATTCCTGAAAGCGGTCCGGGTGGAAGGCGCGCAGCTGTCGCTGCAGGAAGTTACGGAATAGCGCGTGAAAGACCAGGCCGCCTGCCACACGGGAGAGAAACAGACTTCGATTTTGCGCTTCTTCCAGCCAGTAGGCGCTATCGCTAAGCTGAAGCGCCTGGCTGCATAACTCAGGCGTCAGCCGAGAGAGGGTGGAGCAGTCAAGTAAAAAATCGCGCAGGCCAGGCGATTGCGCGTACAGCATCGAATTGGCCAGCGCATCAAACAGCGCTTCTGGCCCTTTGCCGCCGCTCAGCATCACGCGTTCAAGCTCGCTGGGCAGGGGATAGAGCGCCAGAATGATACCCGCGGGCCAGCCTTCCAGACGCGATGTGAGTTCCGGCACGTCGATGGTCGTCTGGGTCAGGCCGAGCACTTTGACGGCCAGCGCCTGCACTTCGTCCGGCGTAAATTGGAGTTCCTGCTGGCCGATGGCCAACACCTCGCGCCGCGCGATCATTTCCGTCAGCGGCAAATCGGGCAACATGCGGCTGATCAGGATCAGGTGGCAGTTGGACGGCAGGAACTGGACGAGCGTGCGCAGCCATGTCTCCGCAGAAGGCGAACCGGCCAGATTCTGAACGTCGTCAAAAATGAGAATAATGTCATTTTTCAGGTTTTCGCGCAGATGATTGGCGATGAGCGCGGCCAGCTCGGTGGCGCTGCCCCCCTGGATGGGTTTTAGCGTCTTGATGCTCGGCACGATGCGGGATAGCGCGGCGACGCATTGTTCGAACAGGTTGGGGACGTCCCGGTCGCGCTCCTCGATAGTGTGCCAGCCGACAGGAAACCCGACCTGGCTGGCGAATTGAGCCGCAAGCGTCGTTTTGCCGTATCCGGGCGGGGCGCTGATCAGTGTGAGTTTGTATTCGAGCGCTGATTGAAGCTTTGCCAGAAGCCTCGGTCGCTCGATGGTGCCGCCCGCGCGAGGTATCTGCACGAAACTTCGTGAGTACGATACAGACATGTGGCTGTCGTCTCAAAATCCTAAGTATGGTCTGCGGTTAATAATATAGCATTTGCTCAATTTTGACAGCATGAAGCGCAAGTTTTCAGACATCATAATAATCATTGCAAATCCACGCTTGGGACAGGGCAGCAATGCAGAACGAGGCATACCATGTGATATGCCTCGTAAAGGTAGTGTGTCTGACGGTAATACTTGCTTATGTCGTCGCGGGAAGCTGTTCGCGTAGTCTGGGTAAGATCTGTTCTCCATAGAAGTTGAAGAACCCTTCCTGATCCGGGCCGATCTGATGAATGTAGATATGGTCGAAACCGGCGTCGATGTACTTGTGAATCTGTTCGAGGTGGCGCTGCGGGTCATTGCCGCAGACGATAAACTCGGCGATCTTGTCTTCCGTCACCAGTTGGGAAGCCTGTTCAAAGTGGGCCGGCGTCGGTAGTTCCTGGCTTAATTCGCCGGGCAGCCCGGCATTCGGCCAGAGCTTGTGTGCCAGCTTGCGCGCTGCGGCCTCGCCCTCGCCATAGCAGACGGTCACCTGCCCGTATTTTGGCCGGTTGGTATCTTTCGCCTGCTCGAATAGCTGCACTATCTCTTCATCCGGGGCCGTGCTGATGAGGCCATCACCGAGTCGTCCAGCGATATTCGCCGCCTGTTTACCTGACGCCGCAATCATGATCGGAATGGGTGCTTCCGGTAGCGTGTAAAGACGCGCGTTTTCCACCGTATAGAAAGCGCCATAGAATGTCTTGTTGCCGCCTTCCCACAACAGGCGAATGACGTGAATCGCCTCTTCGAACATCTCCGAGCGCAAATCGAACGGTGGCCAGTGATCGCCGAGGATGTGCTCGTTAAGATTTTCGCCTGTGCCCAGCCCAAGAAAGAATCGACCCGGCATCATCGCCGCCACGGTCGCTGCGGCCTGCGCGATGATGCCGGGATGAATGCGAATGATCGGGCAGGTGACGCCGGTCCCGACCTGCAGGCGTTTCGTGTTCATGGCAATGCCGCCGAGGACACTCCACACGAACGGGCTATGTCCCTGCGCGTCAACCCATGGATGGAAGTGGTCGGAGACCAGCGCGAAGGTGAAGCCGGTTTCTTCTGCCATTTGGGCGTGGCGGACGAGATCGCGAGGCGCATGTTCTTCTGAGGAAATGGCATAGCCGAAGTTAACCATGGTTGTGACCTTTCATATTCACCGGAGAACTGAATTGCCGGCGCGCCGGATCAGAGGCGCTGCCAGGGCGCGGCGTCCTGTTAGTCTTTCGGCTTCCACTTGCCCGTCTGCTCATCCTTTTCGTATTTCTGTTTGACGGCGTTCCACGCTACTTTGTGCGCGGTCTCTTCGCGGCTGGCGTTTCCGCGTCGCTCTTCCGGCTCATCATATTGCTCCCACGCACTGTTGAAGGCTTCCTTATAGATGGCCTGTGCATGCTTCGGCAGATTGTTACGAACGCTCTCCGGCAGGTCAGACAGTTTGCCGTATGGCATGATCGCCTCACTCGAAGTTAATTGACATTACAAATTTAATTATATGACAGGTGAGGCAGTTGTTGGCTTAGGGCTACCGAAGAAAAAATCGCCCGGCAAACCGACGCTTGCCGGACGATTGATATACGCTTTTTACATAAGCTCCCCGGCAGGCGTTCAGATGAGAGAAATTGGCTGGCGAGGAGGTTTTACTGGCGCAGGCTAGTGATGTTCATTTAAAAACACTTGAGCTTCCGAACGA
>QGUR01000544.1 GCA_003242205.1 Chloroflexota bacterium
GACGTTGCCCTGCACCGCCATGTTCATGCCGACGAAGCCCACCATCGCCGAGAAGACCGCGCCCATGAAGAACGCACCCGCACGCCCGATGGCGATATTGGTACGCGCCGCGTCGCAGGCAGCAAATGCCTCGCCCGTCTCAGGATTGGTCAACTGCCCAAGACCCGCCTGCATGATGGCGGCTTCTTCCGCATAGACGACGGCGTTCTCCTGAAGCAGCACCAGTTCAGCCGCAGCAACCTCAGGATTGGAAATGGCAACCTGATTACGAATGGTTTCAGCATCTACCGTCGCCCGCGCTTCTTCTGCCAGTGTTGGGCAGAAATGCTCAATCGCGTAAGGCGTCGGATTCACCACATAGACGCTGAAGAAGAGGACGACCACGAGGACCACGATCAAGACGGCGATGATGCGAAGCTGAGAACTCAGGTAAGCGTTCGCACCCGTCTTGATATAGACCCATACTTCCTGCATTTTCTGCGAGCCTTTGCTCTCACGCAGAATCTGCGAAGTAAGGAAAATGGCATAAAGCAGCCCTGCGACTGCGATGCCCAGTACGATGAATATTAGCGCACTTTCAATTGAATTTAGTTCGCGCATGGGGACTAAATCTCCACTGGTAATTCTTTACTGAGGCGCAATAAAGGGGTTTTTTAGCAGTCACCCTTTGGAATGACTGCACAAAAAATCGCCCGCATATTTTGTCATATGCATATAAAGAATGCAACGGTATTGTAGAGTAGGGGTTCGGGCATATGAGGTATCCTTTATTCAGGGCATTTTCGATGTGCCCACTACCCTGTCATAATAGTCGCCTCTCGCGAGGAGCGATAGTGATAATAATCACAAACAAGTGTGTTGGATGACCTACACGAAGATGCGCTCACAAGCCCACTCTGGCTAAGACTGGCGCTAAGGAGTAGACTTATCTTTGTAGATTCGAAGTTGACATCTAGAACCCCATGATGAATCGGATTTCGGCAGGCAGCAACCTGTCCATCGACATGACGCAGGAACATTGGCGGCTGCTCTCCAACGGCGATGGCGTGGAGAAAATTCTGGTCGAAGCCAGACCGGGACAGCCACTGCGGTACGTCGCCACATTTGGCACACAACGCCGCCTTCCCCATAACGGAACACTGTCGCTCGATGAAGTTGATCGGGTCGTGCTTGGTTGGTCGAACCGTGACGAGTCGTGGCATCTCGGTTTGATGCTCAAACCGGAACTGGCGCAGGCGCGTGGAAGCCGCTGGTGTGGGCTGGCGTTCTGGCCCGACCCGGATACCGACCTCTACCGTGATCTCGCCGCCCGCGCGGGCGAAACGCTGGCGCAGAAACTTGACCGCCCGTTTACCCTCATCCCGCCAAGAACGGATGGCGCTGCGCCCGCCTATGGCACAACGCACAAACCCTCAGCGCCTGCCACCCTGCCTGACCTTCCTTTCAGAATCGAGCATTGGAAACTGGAACGCATCGACCCGATGCGGTTGGAACTGAAACTCTCGCCCGCGTGGGGACGCGCTCGGCTACTGCGCGTGGTGTGGTATATGTTCTGGGCGGGCGTCTTCGTCGTCCTCTCCGTTGCCAGTCTTTCCGCCGGAATCGCAGCACCGCAACCGGAGTTTCTGCCGTATGCCGGGTTAGCGGGTGCGGCATTCCTGATCATATTCAGCAT
>QGUR01000013.1 GCA_003242205.1 Chloroflexota bacterium
CGACGCTACTACCAGCGCAGCGGTCGCGCTGCCAAACACCAACGCGTCGCGCAGCGCCTTGCCCTGACGCAGCGCGTACAGGAATCCGGCATTAAATGAGTCTCCTGCGCCGACCGTCGTCGCTGCTGTGGTGACCGGGAAGGCTGGCACTTCGAGCACTGTTTCCCGGCTTCGGGCGATGACGCCGTTCTTGCCGCGTTTCACCAGTACCATGTTCGCGCCCGCCCGGAGCAGCGCCTCAACGCCTTCATCACGGTCGCTGATGCCCGTGCAGACGCTCAGCTCGTATTCATTGGCGATCAGATAGTCGATGAGAGGCAACAGCGGCCTGAGTTCGTCGATGCGCGCCGGTTCGAGTAGGGCGGGGCCGATATCAACGGCGGTGACGCCGCCGCGACTGTGGACGGTCTCAAGTAGATGCCGGTAGCCCTCGCCGCGTAGTTGCGTGAAAAGCGAGTACGCGGAAATGGCCACGCCCTCGGCGCGGTCGATCAGCGCCTGCGGAATTTGATCGAGTGTGTAACGGAAGGTGGGTTGGCCGTAATAAAACGACAGGCGATTGTGATGGCCGTCGGTGATGATGGTGTTCGTCGGCGTGCCATCGTCGGCATAGCGCGCCAGAGCGTCGAGCGTGACGCCTTTGCTCTTCAGCCAGCCGATGACGAGTTCGCCCATCACATCCTGCCCGATGGCGCTGCACAGGGCCGTCGGGACGCCGAAGTTGCCGAGCATGTAGGCCAGATTGCCGCCATTGCCGCCGATGGATGCGACAAGCGGGCGCGATGTGAAGATCAGGCTGGTGTTGGTGAATTCGTCGCCGTCGACGCTGGGCAGTTCGTTGAAGCCGCTGATGAACAGGTCGACGTTCGTATTTCCGGTGACGAGAAACATGGTTACAGAATGGCTCCCAGCTTCAACAGGTGGTCGCGCAGCTTGCTGTAAGGCAGCTCGCGTGGCTCCGCCGCCCGGCTGACGGCGAGCGCCGCCGCGACACCTGCCGCCTGTCCCATCGCCATGCACTGGCCCATGCTGCGAACCGAGGCATGAGCATCGTGGTCGGCAGACAGACAGCGACCGGCAACCAGCAGGCCATCGACGCCGCGCGGTAGCAGGCAGCGATAGGGAATATCGTAGGTTTCACCCTCCGGCAGATATTCCCAGCGTGTGTCTCCGCCGGCATGGTGCTCCTCAATCGGGGCTCCGCATTTGGCAATGGCGTCCTCGAACTTCCGCGCAGCGAGCACATCCTCGCGGCTCAGGCGATAGTCGCCGAAGATGCGCCGGCTTTCGCGCACGCCGATCTGGTGACTCAGCTTTGTCATGACCGCGTTCTCGTAGCCCGGAACCATGTCCTTCAGGAAGCGCGTGTATTCCAGCGCTTGCCGCCGGCCTTCGATTTCGGCCTGTGTCAGTTGTTCAACATCTGTTGGATCGATGTTGCCGACGCGCGTCATGTTCGTCGCCATCATGCCGGGGTAGGGGGTAATGTGAACGCTGCCCTCCTTGCGCGGCAGGTCGTAATTTCCGCTTTCTATCGCTTGCTGCATCAGGCCGTGCAACTGTTCCTTGCTCACCCGGCGGGCGCGCTCTGTATCGACGTTGATCAAGTGGAACGTCGTTGTGAGCGATTGCACCGGCACATCGCGCGCGCTCTCGTATTGCGCGCCGGCTGCCGCTGCGACGTCGGCATCGCCGGAAGCGTCGATCACCACACGGGCCTCGATTTGCAACAGGCCGGACTTGTTGGCCGCAACGACGCCGGTCACCCGGTCGCCTTCAGTCAGCGTGTCGAGGACGAAGGTGTGATAAAGCAGGCGCGCGCCGGATTTCAGCGCCAGTTGTTCCCAGATGATCTTGAGAATGTCCGGATCATAAGTGATACCCTGTCCCGCGCCGTAGGTGTTGGGGCGCAGAATCATGGCGTTGTGCTGCCGCAATTCATCCACTACCAGGTCGGGTATACCACCTACGACCTTGCGCGCTTCCACGCCGGGGGTGTAGAAGCCGTAGAAGGTATCGAGCACCTGCGTGCTGATACCGCCCATAAAGCCGTAGCGCTCGACCACCAGCACGGATGCGCCTTCACGCGCGGCAGCGATCGCCGCCGTCGCGCCTGCCGATCCGCTGCCGACGACCAGCACATCGGTGGTCAGTCGCTGCTTAAACGTTTGTCTGTAACTCGTCATCTTCAACCTGTGCTAGCACCCGTAAACACGGCGCACCCGGTTACGGTATTCGTCGTATACCTCGTCAAACCGCTTGGCTGATGCTTCGCGCCCGATCACGTAGCCGCTCGATAGCACCAACGGTGGCTTGCCGGCCTCGGTCAATCGCTGCGCCACCAGCGTTTTGATGGCATTGACAATAATCGCGCCGCCGACAGTCGAGCCGGGGCCAACGGGATCGTCCAGTCCATCAATATGAACGATGGCGTCTCCGGCGGGCGTGCAGTTATCAATCGTAAGATCGGCGATGTCGGGCAGCTTTTTGCCTGTGCTGTGTCGCGCTTCGACCTTGCTGCAGTGATCCAGCGACACGACGCAGATCAGCGGCAGGCCAAGCCGCTTGACTTCGAGCGCCATGTCAACGACGACCTCGTTGACGCCGCTGTTCGAGAAGATCATGAAGCTGTCTGGTTCCCGGAGGACGAAATTACGCAGAATCTTTTGAGCAAAACCTTCGACATGCTCCAGAAACATGGCCTGTCGCTGGCCGTTTGCGCCGACCACCTGGTTGTGATACGTCAGCGATAATTCGACGATGCCGTGGAAGCCGGTGAAGCTGCCGTGGCGGGGGAAGATTTCCTCAATCAGAATGCGTGAGTGACCTGTGCCAAAGAGATGGACCAGACCGTCATTGGCGATGCTGTGCGCGCAAATGTCTGCCGCTTTCTCGATAGCTTCCATCTGGGTCGAACGAATGCGATCGACAATCTGCTGGGCGGCGTCCAGATAGTCATAGGCTGCGTTCATCGGTCGTTTCCTCCGGGAATGGTGATGCGAGGCGCGCGCGGCCGCACATTGGCTCTTCTGCTGATCAGTCAGACGAATAGCGATGGGTAATGCTGTACTCGTACTTATCGGCGCGGTAGTAACTGGTCGTCATCTCAATCGCATCGCCGGTTTCCAGATAGGCGGTGGTGTTGACGACGAGCAGCGGCGCGCCACGAGCAATCTGGAGCAGAGAGGCCTGAAGCTCGCCGGCGACGGTCGCGCTGATGGTATGGGCAATTTCCGCGATAGGCAGGCGATAGCGGGTCGCCAGCACGTCATAAAGCGAGCTGGTTGAGAAATCGATGTTTTCAATCCCCGGGCAGCGTTCTGTCAGGATGAGCGTTGCCTGGATGCCGATCGGTTCCTTATCGCCAAAACGCAGACGCACCAGATTGAGAATCGGCGCGCCAACCCGGCTTCGTAGCGGCTCAGGCGTCGTGTTGTCGACGACGCCCATGGCCATCTCAAGCACTCTGGAACGGGCCTGCTTGCCGAGTTCGGCCATCTGCCGCGTAAAACTGCGGTCGAGATAGAATCGCGAGCGATCAGGCGGTTCGGTGACATAAGTGCCGCGGCCAGCCTGTCGGGTGATCAGGCGGTCGGCGGCAAGCAGCGACAAGGCGTAGCGAATGGTATGCCTGCCAACGCCATAGGCGCGGCTCAGTTGAAGCTCTGTCGGCATCAGACTGCCCGGCGGAAGCACGCCCTCGCTGATAAGACGGCGCAAATCCTCTTCAACCTGCCGGTAAAGTGGAACGTCGATATCTGGCCGGGGCGGGGTAATGGGCAGGTGCTCTACTGAAGTGTCGTTCATTTCGCTGTCCTGCAGGCTTGCTCGCTATTCCTAACAGACGCTTTTCTGCCTGCCATGCAGCGGGCAACTGTGAAATATCCGTACATTTTCCCATTATAACGAGGTTTGAACAGCCGGTCAACGCGAGGGTAGCGACTGATGTTGCCTGATATCGCGTCGTGGTGCTGTAAAAGGTGCGGGATGGGCGGGTAAATATACGGATAAATGTTCGTGGCTAGCGAACTGTCCAGCCGCCATCGACCGTAAGAACGGCTCCGGTGACAAAGCGCGCGTCGTCGGAAACCAGATAGGCCGCCGCTGCCGCAATGTCTTCCGGCTGGCCGAAATCGCCGGTCAGTGGCTGAAGCTGTTCCAGTCGGGCGATGATGCGCTCATCAGACTGGGCGCGGCGGCTCATCGGCGTTGCGATCAGGCCCGGAGCGATGACGTTGACGCGGAGGCCGCGCGGCGCGTAATAGGAGGCCATGGCCCGCGAGAGGCCGACGATACCGCTCTTGCTCGCGGCGTAAGCGTGTGTGCCGAAATCCTCGTCGCCACCGACAAGACCCAGCACCGACGACAGGTTGACAATCGCGCCTTTCGTTTCCAGCAACGGCGGCACGGCATATTTGCAAACCAGAAAAATGCTGGTTAGGTTCAGGGCCAGCGTTTTCTCCCAGCCTTCGACAGTGCAGGCGTCGACCGGGCCATCGCCCCAGCGCCTGCCACTGCCGCCCGCGCCGTTAAAGACGGCGTGCAGGCCATTCCACTGCGCGCTGGCTGTGGAAACGGCGCGTTCCACGTCTTCGGCGATGGTCAGATCGACCGCAACGGGTAGGGCTTCGCCGCCGCCGGTGGCGATCATCTGCGCTGTCTCGTCCAGCCCTTCGGCGTTGACATCCAGCAGGGCGACGCGCGCGCCTTCACGGGCAAAGCGCACGGCTGTCGCCTTGCCAATGCCGCTGGCCGCGCCTGTGACAATGGCTACTTTCCCTTCAAGGCGGTTCATTGGTTACTCCACGAGGAAAGGGGCGAGGGCGCGGCATGTCGCGCCCCCGCGCGCGGAAATGTCAGGCGTTTTCTGTCTGGCCGGCCTTCAGCCACAGGTCAATCGGCTTGGCGACTTTTGGCGGCTCGTACGGGAATTCGATACGCCGTCCTTCGCCGGCGGACTGGTAAGCGGCATAGATGATTTTCAGGACTTCCAGTCCGTCCTCGCCTGTTTCAAGCGGCTCTTCCTTGCCCAGAATGACATTGATGAAGTGCTGCATTTCCTGGGGGAAGCCGTAATTCCATTCCTCTTCAAAGCCGGTGAAGGTCCAGCCCTGCGTTGTGTCGGCTTTTTCTACCGCGTAGCCGTAACCGACCTTGCTATGCGTCATCAGTGCGTTGCCGTGGATCAGGTCGGCGCTGGTATGCCCCAGCGTGCCGTAGATTTCGCAGCGGTCGTCGATGCCGCCGGTCTTGCCCCAGCTATTTTCGGCCACGGCCAGAGCGTTGTTTTCGAACTCGATGATGCAGAGGCTGTGATCCTCGCCCTGCGTCCGGCCTTTGTGAACGAACGTGCCCATCTGCGCGGTCACGCTTTTCACGGCTGGCCGCCCAAGGATCCAGCGGGCGAACTCGATCGAGTGGCAACCCATGTCCAGCAGCACGCCGCCGCCGGACAGGTTGACATCCCAGAACCACGGCGAATGCGGGCCATCGTGCTCTTCGCTCTGCTTCACGAGGAAGACCTTGCCCAGTGCGCCTTCTTCGACCAGCCGTTTGGCGCGGACATATTTCGGCGCAAAGCACAGCATTTCGCCATAGACCAGCTTGACGCCCGCCTGATTCACGGCGTCCAGCATGCGCTGCGCTTCCTCGATAGTGCGCGCGAACGGCTTTTCACACATGATGTGCTTGCCGGCCTGGGCCGCCGCCACGACCACTTCTTCGTGCAGATAGTTGGGAACGCCAACGATCACCGCGTCGATATCATTGCGTTCCAGCAGCTGGCGATAATCCTCGTAAGCGTCGGGAATGCCGCGTTCCTTGGCGAACGCCGCCGCCTTGCCCGGCGTTTTCGAAGCCACTGCTACCAATTCGGCGTTGTGGGCTTCCCGCAGGCTCATCGCATGGATATTGGCGATGAAGCCCGATCCGATAATGCCAACACGCACCTTGTCCATCTTGTGTTTCTCTTTCTCCCTGCTCAGGCGTTTTCGTCTTCTATGACCCTTTGCACGACTTTGCCGCCTGCTTTTTCTTTCAGGATGAGCTTGACGCGGCCATCCGGCATTTTCTCTTCCTTGATCAGGTAATGCTGCTCATCGTAGTCCTGCAGCGTTACTTTCTGATCTACCTCGTCGGCCCCGCGCCAGATTTCGAGTTCGACCGGCTCCCACCGCTTCGATTCAACCGAACGGTAGGCCGCGTCCATGATCGCATTGACGACATATCCGTCGTAGAAGTCTTCCATTGGCTTGCGGCCTTCATCGAGCGCATCGAGCATGTCGGTGAACATATCCACATAACCGAGCGCGTCCGGCTCATCCCCAACCGGGAACAACCAGCCGGTTTCGCTCTCCGCTTTCTCGGCCACATAGCCGCCTTCGCCAACGCTGGTGAACATTTCAAAGCCGGTTCGCAGCCAGTGATTCAGCCAGATCGTGCCTTCGGAACCGGAGACTTCGTCGCGCAGGTCCATGCCGCCGCGGAACGTCCAGCTCACTTCGAACTGTCCGATAGCTCCATTGGCATAGCGTACCAGGCCGACCGCGCTGTCCTCCGCCTCGATGGGGTGAACCTGAGTGTCGGCCCAGCACATCACCTCGACCGGGCGCACATCCTTGCCAATGAAGTTGCGGCTGATCTCGATGCAGTGGCAGCCCATGTCGATGATCGCGCCGCCGCCGGAAATCTCCTTGTTCCAGAACCAGTCGCTGTGCGGGCCGGGGTGCGTCTCACGCGAGCGCGCCCACAGCACTTTGCCGATCGCGCCATTCCGAACCGAGCGGATCGCCTTCAGCGTTTTCGGCGTGTAGACCAGATCTTCCAGATATCCGTGAAAGACGCCCGCTTCTTCGACCATTTCGAGCATACGCTTGGCTTCGGCGGCGTTGCGCCCCAGCGGTTTGGTGCAAAGCACCGCTTTGCCCGCTTTCACGGCCAGCCGCACGGCTTCCTCATGCAGGTTGTTCGGCAGGCCGATGACGACGACGCCGGTTTCCGGATCGTTGATCGCTTCTTCCAGATTGGTAGTCCAACGCGGGATCGACCAGTCGGAGGCGAATTTGCGCGCGCGTTCTTCGGTGCGCGAATAGACGACCTGAATCCTGTCGCGGCTGCGGTGACCGTGCAGGCTCATGGCATAGAACATGCCGATGAGACCGGCCCCCAGCAAGGTGATTTTGTGCATTGGTCTTTCTCCTGACATTTGCTTTGCCGTTTACTGCCGCAGATCACTCTGGCGGCCGTAAATGGAAATTAACAGAACCAGAATGAAGCCGAGGATGATGAGCTGGTAGGCTTCCTGCAACTGCATGGCGCGTAGCAGGCTGTCGATCAGTGTCAACACCAGCGCGCCGGACATCGTGCCCCAGTAGCTTCCCTTGCCGCCCGAAAGCACCGTGCCGCCGATCACCACTGCCGCGATGGCCGGGAATAAGTACGGCCCACCGAGGTTCAGGAACACCGTCTGGGTGAAACCGAGCAGAATGAAGCCGCCAAAAGCCGCCAGCAGCCCGCTCAGGGCGTAGGTTGCGATGACAACCAGCGGCACGCGCACGCCGGACAGCCGCGCCGTCGTGCGGTTGACACCGACCGCGAACAGATGCTTGCCAAAGCGCGTGCGCTCCAGCAGCAGCCACATCGCCACGCCGACGGCGAGCCAGATGAAAATGACGCCGGGGAAGGGGCCAATCAGCGGGCTGGAGATTAGCTGGCCCATGATCGGCGGCGTGCCGCCAACCAACTGGCCCTGCGTGAGAACGAGGATGGTTCCCTGCACGACGCCGGCCATGCCCAGCGTCATGACCAGCGGCGGGATGCCGATGATGACGATGCCGACGCCGTTCAGCGCGCCGATGAGCGCTCCGGCAGCGAGCGCGATGGGAATCGCGTAGAGCAGCGCTTCATTTTGCCCGTTGGACAACCGGAAAACGAGAATCGCGCCGAGCGTCACTACCGCGCCAACGGACAGGTCGATGCCTTCCTTGCCGCTGATGATCACAAGTGTCTGCCCTGCTGCGATGATGCCGAGGAACGCTGCCAGACGGACAATGTTGATCGCCTGTGTCAGGTTGACAAACGCCGGGTTAATGAGGCCGCCGGCGAAGAACAGGGCGATGGCCAACAGCAGCGCGATAACCGGAGGGCTGAGACGTTGGCGAACCTGCGCGATCATTGGAAGCGCCTCCTGATGAGGCGGATCAGGCCGGGGCCGGTGAGCGCTGCGATGATGATGAGCGCGTCTACCAGCGTTTGCGACCACGTCGGCACGTTGGCGAATGAAATGATGTTGCGAATCGTCCCAAGAATCACGATGCCCATGACTGTGCCGATAATTCCGCCCTGGCCCCCGTTTGGCCGCGTCCCACCGACCACGACCGCCACAATCGAATCGAGTGTCATCTTGTCGCCAATGCGCGGGTTGCCGGTGCTGACCGAAATGGTGAGCGCGATGGCTGCCAGCGCGGCGAACAGGCCCGAAAGCACGTAGGTTAAAAAGCGAACGAAATTTACCGGCACGCCGCTGGCATAGGCTGCGTTAGGCTGGCCGCCGGTTGCGAACAGATATTGCCCGAACCGCGTGGCCCGCAGCGCCAGCCAGAACAGGATCAGCAGCACGATCAGGTAAACGACGAATGGGATGTCGAGCGGCGTTGACCGGTAGGTGCGCGCCAGATCAGCCGGGATGGCGCCGCCGGGGCGGGGCAGGACATACAGCGCCACGCCCGCGTAAATGAAGCTGGTGGCGTAAGTCGTGACGATGGGCTGGAGCCGCAGGTAGGCGACGCAGAAGCCGTTAATCGCGCCGACCAGCATGCCCGCGCCGCAGGCGATCAGCGCGCCCAGCAGCACCTCATCCGGCGTCGATTCAGCCGTCAGCAGACTGCCGACAAGCAAGGCGTTGACCATCGAAACCATCGCGCCGGCTGAGAGGTCGATGCCGCCGCCGATGATGACAATGGTTTGCCCGGCGGCGAGCAGCATCAGCGGGAACCAGTTGCGGAGGTTGCCGTTGAGCACCCGCAGTTCAAACAGGCTGGGTTGTAGAGAGTAGTTGATCGCCAGAACGACGACTAACAGGAGCAGCGCGAATAAATAGCTGTTACGGTTGGCGTAGCGCTGCAATCTAAGCAGGTTCATGGTTCATGTGTCCGGAGCCCATACTGGCAGCGACGAGATTGGCGCGGTTCAGGTCGGAGCCGCTTAACTCCGCGCTGACCTTGCCGTCATGAAGGACGAGCACGCGGTCACACAATTCCAGCAACTCGACATCATCGCTGCTGTAGAAGAGAATCGCGGTGCCTGCCTGACGTAGATCGTTGAGCAGGTTGTAAAACTCGGCCTTCGCGCCGACGTCGACGCCTTTGGTCGGGTCATTCAGAAGCAACAGTTTGGGATTGCGCAGCAGCCATTTGCCGATGACGACCTTTTGCGCGTTGCCGCCGCTGAGCGCGCTGACGGGCGCATCCATGCTTGGGCGCACAAGACCGAGATCGTCGGCGATGCGCGTCGCGTCCTGACGGCCGCGGTCAAGCTGGAGTGGTATGCCATACCGCTGCCACGACGGCAGAAGCAGGTTTTCCAGAATCGAGCGAATGTAAAGCAGGCCTTCGGATGCTCGGTCGCCCGGCACAAAGGCGACATCCTTCTCCATGGCTGCGCGCGGATGGCGGAAGTGAACAGGCTCGCCCGAAAGCGTCACTTCGCCTGTCCACGGAATAGCGCCGAAAAGCGCCAGCAGCAACTCGCTCTGGCCCTGGCCCTGCAGGCCGCCAATGCCCAGCAGTTCGCCATCACGAACTTCGAGGTCGATACCTTTCAGCGCCTGTGTTCGCAGGCCACGTACCGACAGGCGCACCGGCGCATCCGCCGCGACCGTACGTTCGTGCCGCCTTGGTGTGGCACTCGCCTCGATCATCAGGTTCACCAGTTCTCGCTCGTTCGTTTCGCTGATGGCGACATCGCCAACGGTGATGCCGTTACGCAGCACGGTTGCGCGGTCGGCCACGCGGAAGATTTCCTCCATCCGGTGCGAAACAAAGACGATTGCCAGGTTCTCCGCCTTCCACTGCTGAATCAGATTGAAAAGGCGATCTACCTGCCGGCTGTCGAGACTGGCCGTGGCTTCGTCCAGAATCATGACCCGCGGTTTCAGGCTGAACGCTTTCAGAATTTCGACGATCTGTTTTTCGTCTGGCGGCAGGTCGGCCACCAGCGCGTCGGCGTCGAGCGTGTGGAAAGCGCCGCTGAACAGGTCGAGCAGCGCGTCCGTGCGGCGGCGCATTTCACGCCGGTTGATGCGAACGCCGAACTGGAGCGGTTCGTGCGCCAGCCAGATATTCTCGGCGACGGTCATGTCGGGGATCAGGCTCAATTCCTGATAAACGGCGGTGATGCCGGCTTTCTTCGCGGCCTGTGGCGAGGCGAAGGTCACGGGCCGCCCGTCAAGGAGTAGCTGCCCCTCGTTGGGGGCAACTACTCCCGTGATGATCTTGCTGAGGGTGCTTTTCCCGCTGCCGTTCGCGCCGAGCAGCGCGACCACCTGACCGGATTCGACGTTCAGATTGCCATCAGCCAGAGCGACGACGCCGCTGTAGCGCTTGACGATGTGTTGGGCGGACAGCGAGACCTTCATTGTATTCGTCCGTTACTCAACCATGAACGAGTCGGCCCAGCTTTGCGTGACAAAGCTATCGAGGGTATACGAGTCGGGCTGATCGGCGACGGTGGCATAGACTTCTTCGAAGTTCTCCGCCGTGATCGGCTCCGGAATCGGCACGTACAGCGAGTTGCCGAACGGACCCTCGAACTTCGATTCATCCACTGTTTCACCACAGAGGATTTCCACAGCGACACGCACGCCGGCATCAGCGATACCCGGCGGGTTGACGACGCCGATGGAGACGAAGTCGGGGTTGTCCTGCAGGATGCTGTTCCACAGGTGCAGGTAGCCCGCACGCGCTTCACCGACCATCACCGGCCATTTTGCGGGGTTGGCGGTCTGCACGGCCGTCAGCGCGCCCTGCGCCATGCCGTCCTGCGTCCAGACGCCGTCGATGTTGGGCAGCGAGGCGAGGAAGTCGCTCATCACCTGCTGGCCGGTCGCCTGATCCCACTGGCCGCTTTCACGACCGACGACGTTGATGCCGGGATACTCGGCGAAGACCTCCGCGACGCCTTCCATGCGCGCCTCGTTGGCGGGATGGCCGACGAAGCCTTCGATGAGCACGACGTCACCTTCACCGCCCAGTTGCTCGGCCAGCCAGCGGGCGCTGATCTTGGCCCATTCCTTCTGGTCGATGACGACGTTGATGACGCCCTGAGCGGCGACCTCCTGGTCGACGGCGATGACGACGATGCCGGCCTCGGTGGCTTCCTCAAGGACGGCGTTGAGGGCGTTCTGGTCGTTGGGGTTGACGAGGATGGCGTCGACGCCGCGGTTGATCAGGTTCTGGATCTGCTGGATCTGGCCCTGAACGTCGACGTCGGCGCTTTCGACCACGAGTTCGAGGTTGATGCCGGCCTCATTGAATTCGGCGACGACGTTTTCGATGTTCTGGATCATCTGGGTGCGCCATTCGCTGCCGACGAACCCGTTTGAAACCCCGATGACGAAAGACTCATCCTGGGCTGCGACTGGAATCGTTACGCTCAGCAGCGCCAGCAGACACAGGAACAGGATAAATGTTTTACGTTGCATAGAACTCTCCTTGACTAATCTCTTAACTACCCGACAGTATTGTGTCATATCTGCCGGCAAATGTGCGGACATTTGCTCGCCGGATTATAACGCGGCGAAAAATGCAAGTCAAAAAGCGGACTTGGACTGTTGTAACAGAACGGTTGCTCCCAATGCGGTCGCGCGCGGCCCAAGCGCGGATGCCACGATGGGCGGCGCGAATGGAATGACGCGCCGGACTCGTTCGCTAATAGGGCCAATCCAGCGTTCCGGCTCCGCCATGACGCCGCCGCTCAGGACGATAACGTCTGGATCGAGCACGGCGGCGATATTGGCCAGACCTTGAGCGAGATAGTCAATCGTCTCGTCGATCACCTGTTTAGCCCAGAATTCGCCCCGATCAGCAGCCTGCAGGACGTGGGCGGCGGTTGCGCCCAGACTTTCATCCAGATTGTGTGTCTTGAGCAAAGCTCGCGCTCGCATCGCAATGCCGGTTCCCGACGCCAGCCGCTCGAAAGCGCCAAAGTCTGCGTCCGTGACGGGTTCGTCGAGCAGGCGTGGCTCCGGGATCATATAGCCGATTTCACCGGCGCTACCGCTGTGCCCGCGGTAAAGCCGCCCGTCAATGACGATGCCGGAGCCAATGCCAGTGCCGACAGCAACACAGATCATGCTGCTGGCTCCACGCGCTGCGCCGAAGCCGTATTCGCCGAGCGCAGCCAGATTGACGTCGTTTTCAATCACTACCGGCAGGCCGAAACGCGCCTCCAGTCGCTGTGCCAGCGGAAAATCGAGCCAGCCGAGGGCAGGGGCGGCGACGACGCTCCCTTCGTCGGTCATGCCCGGCACGCCAACGCCGATTCCGGCAACGGTCACCTGCTGTGCCTGCGCCCGGTTCAGTAGCCCCTCGATCAGCGTTGCCAGCCGTTCCAGAGCCGCGTCTTCCTGCCTCCCGGCGGTCGGCAGCGTATCCTCGGCCAGTGCCACGCCGTCGACGGTATTCAGCATGCCGAAAATCTTCGTACCGCCCATGTCGACGCTGATCGCGGCACGGGCGCTGCGGTCGTTCACGCCTCTATGCCTCGCCTGTCAGTTCGCGCCGAACGAGCTTCGTGCCTTCAACCATCGCCTTGAGCTTGCCGCGTGCTGCCCAACGAGCAGTCTGGCTGAAGCCGCAGTCGGGTGTTACGGACAATTTTTCGGCAGGGACGACTTCGAGCATTTTGCGAATGCGCTCGGCGACGTCCTCAGGCTTTTCGATGTAGTAATTCTTGACGTCGATCAGCCCGGCTGCCAGCTCCTTCTCACTGGCAAACTCGCGCCAGAGATCGTATTCCGCCATTTCGCGGTTGGCGAACTCCAGCGCGAATTGGTCGGCATTCATGTCGAGGATATGCGGGAATAGTGGGCGATAGGTGCGTTTGGCGACCGGACGCCCGACAAAGTTGCCAAAGCACAGGTGAACGCCAATCTTGGCGTTTACGCCATCAACCGTGTAGTTGAACAGCTTGACGAATTCAGCAGGCGTATAGGCGTGAACCGCGTAAGATGGCTCGTCTAGCTGGATGAAGTCTGCGCCTGCCGCGACGACCGCTTTCAGTTCCGCGTTGACGATGTCGGCCAGCGCGTAAGCGACTTCCAGCCGGTCTTTGTAAATCGCGCCGGGTTTGATCCGCCCCGCAAGCGTGTATGGGCCGGGGCAGGGAACCTTGATCGGGCGATTGGTGCGACCACGTACGTAAGTGTATTCCTCTACCAGTCCAAGACCATTGGGGGCAGTGACGGCTTCGACCGCCTCATAGCTTTCGCGCTGGTCATGGCCGACGACGCCTAGCTTGCGCCGTGGTGGTAGTTCGCGCAGGCCGGTCATGTGGCCGTAAAACTCGGCGGTGAAAAAGCCGATACGGCGCATCTCACCATCGGTGATGATGTCAACACCGGCTTCTTCCTGATCGCGTACCGCCAAATCCACAGCATCGTCCTGGGTTTCGCGCCAATCATCCGGGCCGTACTCGCCGCGTTCGGCAGCCGCCAGCGCCGTGTGCAGCCAGCCGGGCCACGCATGCGATCCAATCACGCTGGTAGGTATCAGGGGCAGTGTCATTGTGAATGTGGCTCCTCTGAGTTAAAAACAGTAGCCGGCGCTGATACATCGCCAGCCGGAAACAGCGTTGAGTCTAACATTGACCCAGAGCTTTCCCAAGCGGCTGCGCGGCACGAATGGACAGGAAGATGACGCTGATACAACCTGTACAAAGCGGCGAGGCGTTGATCGCAGATATCAACAGCACGCAGCCACGAGAAGGGCAGGTCGCCATCTGGTGGCTTGGCCAGAGCGGCTATGCCATCCGGACGCAATCCGCCCTGATTTATATTGACCTGTATCTATCCGAGCACCTGACGGCCAAGTACGCGCAGACGGAAAAGCCGCATATTCGCATGACGGCTGCGCCACTGCGCGGTGAAAACATCGACAACGCGCAGTGGGTTTTCGCTAGCCACAAACATTCGGATCATCTGGACCCGGAGACGCTGCCCGCGCTCTTCGCCGCTTCTCCGGAAGCGCGCCTGATCCTCCCGGCGGCGATTGTCGAACATGCGGTTTCGCTGGGGCTGCCGCGCGAACGTCTCGTCCCGACCACGGGCAACGAAACGATCTATTGCGGCCCGCTCGTCGTCCACAGCATTCCCTCAGCGCATCCCGGTCTGGATTATTCGGAAGACACAGGCTATCCGTTCCTCGGTTTTCTCTTCGAAATCGATGGCCTGCGTCTTTATCACAGCGGCGACACGCTGGTTTACGACGGACTTGAAGCCCGGTTAAAAGACTTCCGGCCCGACATCGTCTTTCTGCCGATCAACGGCAGCGACGAACGCCGCCGCCAGCTTCAGGTTCCGCCCAATATGTCGATGGAAGAGGCCGTGGCGCTGGCCCAAGCCGTGGAAGCCCGTCTGATGATCCCGCATCACTATGACATGTTCACGTTTAACACCGCCGATGTGACCGCCTTTGAGGCGCTGGCCAGACGGGAAAATGTGCCTTACCGGGTTCTGCGCTGTGGCGAGCGCTTTCTATGGCCGGAGGAATAGGGCAGGGAAGCGGTTGCCGAAGTCGAACTGCCGTGACTAAAATTAGCGACATAAGCGCATGAGAATGGAGCAGAGCGTTGGCTACCGTACTTGAGTCTGAATCGAGCCTGAAAGCCAGACGGGATGCGATTGCCCGGCCTCATCTGGAGCAGTACGCTCCGGTGTGGATTGTCGATGAAAAGGTGCTGGTCGAAGAACAGGCGATCCAGTTCAATGTTGTCTTTCAGCACAATCGTTACGGCTGGGTAAATCGCCGCTACCGGTTTGACGGCTTTAATAACGTCCTCTACCACAAGGGACAGCGCATCATCACGGAGGAAGAAGCGCTCCAAGTCCAGGAAAAGGACCCGTACATCCCGGCGCTCATCGCCGACATACCGAACGCCTACGGCGGTTGAAAGCGAAACGGACCGAATCGCGAAAAGAGCCGGGTGCTTTATACATACCGGCTCTTTTTGTCTCCATTTGCTTCATGAGGCAGCTTTAGCTACGCACATTCGCCTTCAGTTTGTAGACGCGCGTATCTCTGGCTCCCATGCGATATTTGTAAGTTTCATTGCCGCGCAGGAAATCGAAGACTTTGCGGTTGGTTTCGATAGCGTGGCGAATGAGATACGTCAGCAGCACAATGCCGGGGCTGAGGTGTCCGAACGTTTCCGGCAACAGGCCGGAATTGTAGACCAGAATATGCCCTTCGTAATCGAAGTTTAGATAAGCCGCTGCGACCTGATCCCGAAAGCTGACGAACGCAAGCTGCAGCCAGCCCTGTTCATAGGCCTTGGGCACAATACTGCGGAAGAATGCCATGTTTTTCGGGTTGCTCAGGAATTGGGCTTTTTCGGGATGGCTGGCGGCCATCAGTTTGAGGAAGCGGTCGAGTTCTGTTTCCAGATCATGCTCGGGGCCGACGATATACCAGTTGAGTGTACCTTCGCTTTCGGCCCGGCGCATTTTGCGGCGTAATTCGTGGCGCTGCTTTTTCTCGAGGCTGTCCAGGTATTCATCGAAGCTATCTGGCAGTTCGATGACCGGACACACCTCCTGCAGCACGACATCGACGGCGAAACCACACTCGCGTAATACGGCGGCGAACTCTTCGCGCGTCGGCGATGCTTCGGGAATATTACACAAATTCACCCGGTCATAACGCTCTCGCCGCTCATAGAGATGCTCGGCCAGCATCTGGAAGACCGGTTTCTGGTACTCCGGTTCGACCAGAATATCGACGTAATCGGTCACGTCGACACAGCCGATGCTGCGAACCACACGCTCCTGTTCCTGATTCGTCTCGATAAACCACGGCGCCAGCGCGACCAGGCGGTCGTTGTCATCGCGAATGGCTACTACCCAAATCTGACCCGGTTCGTAGGCGAACCACCAGCTCGATTGCCATTCCCATGTGCTAAAGACGATGTCACTGTGGCTTCGCCTGAGGAGGTCATTCCATTCAGAGCGCAGCGCATCGAAAACGCCCGGATCATCATACGGAATTAGCTTCACGTCGAAATATCATCCTCTGTGATGGTCACAAAATGGACCCGCGTCCCAGATATTATACGAGCGCGAGCAGGAATGGAAGAGGCACAGCAAATGAAAAGCCGCTCAGAAGATCGAGCGGCTTCTCATAGTCAAGCCGATAGGTCTAGTTCGACGCGCCGATCGTTTCCGGCTGCGCCTGTTTGGCTTCGTACGCCAGCGACAGCTCGGTGTTCGCATCGAACAGATGAATGTTCGAGGTGTTGATGGCAACCGCCTGACGCTTGCCAACGCGGGCCTGAGTACGCGGGTCGGTACGGGCGATGAATGTCTTGCCCTGTTCCTCAAGGTACAGGTTCATTTCATTACCCATCTGCTCGACCACTTCAACGTTCGCTTCGATGATGGCGGGCAGAATTCCCGGCGGCTGGTAATCGACGTCGTGAATGTCCTCCGGACGGACGCCGAAGACGACACGCTTACCGGCGTGGCCGCGGTACATATTGCCGACGGCGGGTGGCAGCGGGATGCGGAAGGCTGGCGTCTCGACGATCACCTTGCCGTCCTCTTCCTTCAGCACGGCGTCGAAGAAGTTCATCGACGGGCTACCGATAAAGCCGGCGACAAACACGTTGCGCGGATTGTGATACAGGTTGTAGGGCGTATCAATCTGCTGCAGTTCGCCCGCGCTCATGACCGCGATGCGCGTACCCATCGTCATCGCTTCTACCTGGTCGTGGGTCACGTAAATGAACGTGGTTCCCAGGCGCTGGTGCAGCTTGCTGATGAACGAACGCGCTTCAACGCGCAGTTTGGCGTCCAGGTTTGACAACGGCTCGTCCATGAGGAACACGGCTGGTTCACGAACGATTGCGCGGCCTACCGCGACACGCTGGCGCTGACCACCCGACAACTGGCGCGGACGACGGTCGAGCAAGTTGTCGATGCCCAGGCTGCGCGCGGCCTCGCGCACGCGCTGGTCGATGACCTGCTTCGGCGTCTTACGCAGGCGCAGACCGAAGGCCATGTTTTCGTAGACCGTCATGTGGGGGTAGAGCGCGTAGCTCTGGAAGACCATGGCGACGTCCCGATCCTTCGGCGCCACATTGTTCACGACGCGGTCGCCAATGAGGATCTCGCCTTCCGTGATTTCTTCCAGCCCGGCGAGCATACGTAGACTAGTCGACTTGCCGCAGCCGGATGGACCGACCAGCACCAGGAACTCTTTATCGGCTACTTCGATGTTGAGGTCTTTTACTGCGACCGTATTGCCGAAGCGTTTCCATACGTGCCTGAAACTTACCGTTGCCACTGGATTTCCTCCATAAGACAATATGTTAGGCGGAAAGAACGCAACTTATAGACGGCTTGGTGAAATTGCACAAAGATGTTGACATCAGCCGAATTGCCGTTCTTCGAGCCCGATTATAAGCGCGTTTTGAAACTTTGCAAAAATTCCTATGCTAACTGTTTTTCGGTAACGTATGTCTGTAGCTTATTCACATACTCTGCTCATATTGTACTCGAAACAGGGAAAAGATGACACAGAATCCAAATGCTGAAATTATTACCGTTGGCACGGAAATCCTGCTAGGCGAGATAACCGATACGAACTCAGTCTACCTCGCTCGGCTGATGCGTGATATTGGCGTCAATGTCTTTTACATGACTTCGGTCGGCGATAACGAGCAACGAATCGCCGATGCCATTCGCATTGCGCTGGGCCGGGCGCAGATCGTCATCACCTGCGGCGGGCTGGGGCCGACCGTGGATGACGTGACGCGCCAGGCGGTCGCCGCGGCCACCGATCGTGGGCTGACCTTTCACCAGCACCTGCTCGACCGGATCGCCGAGCGTTTCTCCGGCTTTCGCATGCAAATGAGCCAGAACAACCGGCGGCAAGCCTATCTGCCCGATGACGCCCTGCCGATTGAAAATCCGGTCGGCACCGCGCCCGCGTTCATCGTCGAACACGGCGACAAGGTCGTTATCAGCGTGCCGGGTGTGCCGCGCGAGATGAAGTTTCTGATGATCGAGCACGTCGTGCCTTATTTGCGCGACCGCTTCCAGCTAGGCGGCAAAATCATCAAGGCCCGTGTCCTGCGGACGGCGGGCATCGGCGAGAGCGCGCTGGACGAACTGATCGGCCCGGAACTGCTTCAGGGCGCGAACCCGACCGTTGGTCTGGCGGCCCACAGCGGTCAGGTCGATGTGCGGATTACCGCCAAGGCGGAAAGCGAAGTTGACGCCGACCGCATGATTGCCGAAACCGAGACTGCGCTGCGGGAACGCATCGGACGTTATATCTTTGGCGTTGACGGCGAAACGATTGAGGCATCGCTCATCCGGCTTCTGCACGACCGGGACGCGCGCGTCGTCGTGGTTGAGGCGGGGTTGGATGGCGCGATCAGCGCCCGGTTGGAGGCCGGGGCCGGCGACCGTCTGGCTTCCATCGAACGCCATGCCCATCCCGGCGCGCTCCGCACGCGCCTGAATGTGACCGATGGCGAAGTGTCGCTGCGCCAACTGGCCGAGCGCGCGGCGCGTCAGGCACTCGACGATGCCGGCGCGGACATCGCCATGGCGGTCGTGAGTCGTCCTGAACTGGCCGACGACCATGCCGATACAGACGAGGGCAGCGCCATTGCCGTCGCTACGCAGCACGAGACGCGCTCCCGCGCTTACGGCTTTGGCGCGCAATCCGAGACGGCGCGGCAGTGGAGTGGCACGTGGGCTCTCTCTACAGCCTGGTGCATGTTGAAGGAAATGCCTGATGGTCGCTAGTTTCGCTCGTCGTCTCGAACAGATACAACAGCGCAAGCGGTCAAATCTGGCGCTCTGGATCGGCCCCCGGCTCTTGCAGATGCCGCTGCCGATGCAGAAGTATGATGACCCGTATCTTCCGTTTGGCAAAGCGATTATCGACGCCACGCAGCCGGTGGTCTGCGCATACGTCTTCGATCTGGCGTCTTATCTGGCGCTGGGCGCCGCAGGCGCGATTGCGCTGGAGCGCACGATTGGCTACGCGCGCGCCAACGGCGATACGCTGATCGTGCTGCATGGGCCGTTCGCTACGCCCGATTACGTCGAAGCGGCAGGGGCGGGCGGTTTTCATGTCGATGCCGTGACACTGGTTGATGAGCAGCATCTGGAAGCCTATGGACAGGTTCCGGGATTGGGGATGTTTGTCGTGAGGGAAGGGGAAAACCCGGTCATTATTCCGCTGCCCGGCGCTGCCGGCGCATTCTGGCCGCGCGCGGAATTGCTGACTTTGCTGACGGAGGATGGTCGTCGTCTCGAACTGCGGCTGGCCGGCCCGCGCGTGCTGTATGCCGGGCGCGGCGACGACTTTGCACAGCGCGTGCGCGACGCGCTTGAGGCGCTGCGGGCATGAATGCGCTGACAACTGCTCTGCTCGAAACCGGGCTGGTTCAGTTTGGCGAGTTTGCCACCAGCGCCGGCTTCCGGCCTTTCCAGACCTCACTGGAGATGATCGCCTCGTATCCCGACGTCCTTCAACTGGCAGCCTCGGAAGCCGCCAGCAGACTGCCGGATACGGAGTTCCTTCTGGCTGCGCCCGACGCCGTCACGCTTGCTGTTGTTGTGGGAATGGAGCGGAAACTGCCGGTGGTTTTCAGTCGTGGGTGCGGCGAATCTCCGGTTTACGATCTCGTCGGCGCATATGACATTGGCCATGCGGCTGTTCTCATTGCCGGTGCGAGTAACGAGCCCGAACAGCTTCGGCAACTGGCCGAAGGCGCACGCCGGGTAGGGTTGGGTGTGCACACGGTGCTTGTGGTCGTTGAAACCGCGCCGGTGGCATTGCCGGACAGCGAGGTGATTGCGCTGGTCAGGTTGCCGGAGGTCGCGCGCCGGTTGGCCGACGCGGGCAGGCTGCCGGCGGGGCAGGCGCGGGCGGTCGCCGAGTGGCTGCCGGAGACGGGGCGAAACGCCTAAGTTCGTGGGGTATACGCCGGCCTGCCTGTGCTAAATTATCAGAAACAAAGCGACTCCCGGCGACAAAAAGGAATGGAGAAATCACCTTGGACTGGTTACTTTCCCCTGACGCCCTGATTGGGCTTTTAACCCTCGCCATTATGGAAATCGTGCTCGGTATCGACAATATCGTCTTTATTTCCATTCTGGCGGGCAAGTTGCCGGAAGGGCAGCAGGGCAGGGCACGCCAGCTTGGGTTGTTGCTGGCGCTTGGCACGCGTATCGCCTTGTTGCTGGCGGTGTCGTGGATTGTCCAGTTGACCGAGCCGTGGTTCACCGTTTTGGGGCAGGAAATCTCCGGTCGTGACCTGATCCTCCTGCTCGGCGGCGTGTTCCTGATCTATAAGGCCACGCGCGAAATTCACGACCGTCTGGAAGGCGAGACCGGCCATGCCAGCGCAGTGGTTGCGCCGTCGTTCGCGGCGGTCATCGTACAGATTTTGCTGCTTGACGTCGTCTTTTCGCTCGACTCGGTGATTACAGCGGTCGGTATGGTCAATGAGATCGGTGTGATGATCCTCGCGGTGATTATCGCCGTCGGTATCATGCTCCTTTCAGCAGGCCGGATCAGCGCGTTCGTCAACCGCCATCCGACTGTCAAGATGCTGGCGCTTAGCTTTCTGCTGCTGATCGGATTCATGCTGGTGCTGGAAGGGCTGCATCAGCATGTGCCAAAGGGCTATATTTACTTCGCCATTGGCTTCTCGATCTTTGTGGAGATGCTCAACCTGCGCGTGCGTGCCAAGCCATCGCAGCCGCCGGTCCAGCTTCACGAACCCTACGCGCCTGAAAAGGCGGCAGTTGCGGCGCAAAAGGTGGAAGTTGGGCGCTGAGTGCAGGCAGCGCCGAGTAGGTTGTGGAATAAATACGGGCGTTTCCGGTTTCCGGCGAACGCCCGTTGTGTCTATTCTTCGTCGCCCAGACTGAGCAGCGCCATGAAGGCTTCCTGTGGCACTTCGACGGAGCCGATCATTTTCATGCGCTTCTTGCCTTTTTTCTGCTTTTCGAGCAGTTTTCGCTTGCGGGTAATGTCGCCGCCATAACATTTCGCGAGTACGTCTTTGCGCAGGGCCTTGACGTCCGCGCGGGCGATAACGCGCTTGCCGATTGCCGCCTGAATCGGCACGGCGAACAACTGGCGCGGGATCAGTTCCTTCAGCTTGCTGACGAGCTTCTGGCCCTTGCTATAGGCATCGTTGCGGTGAACCATCATCGCCAGCGCGTCGACCGGCTCGCCATTGACCAGAATATCGAGCTTCACCAGATCGCCTGCGCGATAGGTGTCCATCTGGTAGTCGAGGCTGGCGTAACCTTTGGTGATGCTCTTCAGCCGGTCGTAGAAGTCGACGATCAGTTCCGCCAGCGGCAGCGAATATTTCAGCACCACGCGCGATTTGTCGAGATACTCCATCGTTTCGTATTCGCCGCGTTTCTTGGTGACCAGCTCCATGATTGGGCCAATAAATTCCTCTGGCGTGAAAATCTGGATCTTCACCCAGGGTTCGCGAATTTCGGCGATGGTGCTTTCATCGGGCAGCAGGGCAGGGCTGTCGATGCGAATGACCTCGCCGCTGCGCAGCACGACTTCATACTCGACGCTTGGAGCCGTCGCCAGAATATCGAGATCGAATTCGCGTTCCAGACGCTCCTGAATGATGTCCATGTGGAACAGGCCGAGGAAGCCAACGCGGAAGCCGAAATTGAGCGCCTGCGATGTTTCCGGCTCGTAAACCAACGAGGCATCGTTCAATTGAAGCTTTTCGAGCGCGTCGCGCAGTTCCGGATAGTCGTCGTTGTTTGTCGGGTAAAAACCGGCAAAGACCACCGGTTTGGCGTGTTCGTAACCGGGCAGGCTGGTTTCCGCCCCGTTGACGGCGGTTGTGATCGTATCGCCAACCCGGCACTCGCGCACGGTTTTCAAACCCGTCGCAACGTAACCGACTTCTCCGGCACGCAGCACGTCGATCGGCGTCATGTTCGGGCTGAACACGCCCAGTTCCACCGGCTCAAATGTTGCGCCAGTCGCCATCAGGCGCAGCGTCGATTGCTTATTGATTTCGCCATCGACCACGCGAATGTAGGCGATGACGCCTTTATAGACGTCGTAGTGCGAGTCGAAAACGAGCGCTCGCAGGGGAGCGTCGGAATCGCCTTCGGGAGGCGGCACGCGGGTTACCACCGCTTCCAACACGTCCTGCACGCCAATGCCCTGTTTGGCAGAAATCTGGAGAATGTCCGCCGCGTCAATGCCGAGCAGGTCTTCGACCTCCTGCGCCACGTCATCGGGGCGGGCTGCCGGCAGGTCGATCTTGTTGACGACCGGAATCAGTTCCAGATCCTGTTCCAGCGCCAGATAAACGTTCGCCAGTGTTTGCGCCTCGATGCCCTGACTGGCGTCGACGACCAGCACCGCGCCTTCACATGCCTGCAGCGCCCGGCTGACTTCATAACCAAAATCGACGTGACCGGGCGTGTCGATCAAATTGATAATGTACTCTTCACCATCGGAAGCAAGATATTTCATACGCACGGGAGAGGCCTTGATGGTAACGCCGCGCTCCCGTTCAAGGTCCATGCTGTCCAGAACCTGCTCCTGCATCTCACGATCGCTGATCGTATGCGTCAACTGGAGCAATCGGTCGGCCAGCGTGCTCTTGCCGTGGTCAATATGCGCGATAATGCAAAAATTCCGAATATGCGTTGGCTTCATTGGCTCGGCTGACTGTTTAATCTGACATTGAGAATTGCGCTTTATTATCCCTTGAGTCGCATGAGAAGTACAGGGATGACAGCGGCTTTCCTCGCGGCCCCGGTCTGCTATAACAGCCGCCTTCACCTGCCGGAAGGAAGTGCGATGAACGCCTTTGGGGTAGACTGGCACACTGTTTTCGCGGTGATGGCCGGGGTATCGAAAGCGTAGAGCGCGTTTAACGGGCCTCCATGGAGGGTGACGGGCGTTTTAGCAACGTCGTTGTTCGATGAGCAGCCGTCGGGGACGGAAAACCGGAAACAGGTGTGAGATGCCTTCAATTCATGTTCGACCCGAACGCCCGTCAGACTATGCCGGTATCGCCGCGCTGCACGTTCGCGCATTCGGTCAGCGGCTGGACGAGGCGCTGATCGTCAATCTGCACCGCCAGCGCCGGTCTTTTGATCCTGACCTCAGTCTGGTGGCGGAGGTTGAGGGGCAGCCTGTCGGACATGCGCTCTTCAATCCCTGCCAGATTCAATTGATGGGGCAGACAGTCCGGGCGGTTAATCTGGCGCCGCTTGGCGTGGAGCCAGCCTTCCAGAAGCGCGGTGTCGGCACGGCGCTGATCGAGGCCGGCCATCAGCTTGCCCGCGAAAAAGGCTTCGCGCTGTCGTTTTTACTGGGACACAGCGAATACTATCCACGTTTTGGCTATCGCCCGCGCGCCTTTGGCGTGGCTTCCATCACGCTAAAGCCGGGCGATGGCGCAACCTCGCTCGAACGAAGAGAGCCGGTGGAATCCGATCTGGACGCTTTGCTGGCCCTGTGGCGGTTGCAGGAAGCGCAGGTCGATTTCGCCATCGAGCCAGAACTGACCATGTGTGACTGGCTTAGCCCTCATCCGGCTATTCGGGCAGTGGTCTTTGAGCGGGCAGGGGAGATTGTCGGTTTTGTGCGCCTGCATAAGGAAGAGCCGTGTGCCCCTCGCTTTTTCCTCGCCTGCGACGCCGGAACTGCGCGCGCCATGATCGCCGGAATCGCCGGGTGTGCGTCGGTCGTCCTGCCGCTTCATCCCCGTTCTTCGTATGCCGCTGAACTCGATGGCGCGGTCGAAACGGCGGCCTGGGAAGCGGCCATGGTTTGCCCTTTGAACGATAGTCCTTACGAAGATTACGAGCGCGAGGTTAAGCAAGGTCGTCGCCCACCGGGGCGTCCGCTGTGGAACACGACGTTTGATCTGGCGTAGTCGAAAGGTGCGCTATTGCTGGAGCGCCGCCGCGATGAGCGTGTCAATCGGCGGGCCGGCGTCATCGGTTCCCCACCGTAGCCAGGCGACAAACTCGATGTTTCCCGCCGGCCCTTTAAGCGGCGAGCGGATCAGCCCATGAGGTCGCAGGTCCAGCTCTGTCGCGTAGGTGAGGACTTCCCGCAATACCCGGCGGTGTACTGCCGGATCACGCACGACGCCGCCTTTGCCGACGTCCTGCGGCCCGGCTTCAAACTGCGGTTTGATCAGCGGCAGCACGTCCGCCTGAGCAGCCAGCCAGCCTCTCGCCGTCGGCAGGAGCAGGCGCAGCGAGATAAACGACGCGTCAATCGTGACGATGTCGATCGGCTCCGGCAAAGCCGCGATGTGGCGCGCGTTCGCCCGCTCCATCACAACCACGCGCGCGTCCTGGCGCAGCCGGTAGTCGAGCTGGCCGTAGCCGACGTCAATGGCGTAGACTTTGGCCGCGTTGTGCTGGAGCAGTACATCGGTAAAGCCCCCCGTGCTCGCGCCTATGTCGGCACAGACGCGGCCCTCGACGGCGACGGGAAACGCCTCCAGCGCGGCGGCCAGCTTCTCGCCGCCACGACTGACGAAACGCGGCTTCGACCGGGCGGTAAGCTCAGCGGTGGTGGAAACGCGCATGCCGGGTTTGTCGATCGCCACGCCATCGACCTCGATTTCGCCCGCCATGATCATGGCGCGGGCCTTTTCGCGGCTGGGCGCGAGGCCGCGTGTATGCACCAGAATATCCAGGCGTTCTTTTTCGGCCATCGCTGCCCCTCAGTCCCGGATCATCTGAATCAATAGGTCGATACTCGAATCTTCGCCTTCTTCAACGACCAGACCGTCCGCCGACAACGGCAGATAGCCCTCTGCGACGACCACCGCGCTGTACGGGATTTGCCGGTCACTTGTGCTGAACTGGAGCAGGCGGTCGATTTCGAAACGCCCGAACTGGTCGCTGATGGACGTTGCGTAGATTTGCTCTTCATCCCAAGTGAAGTCGCTGACCGAATACTGATCGCTGATGAGAACAAAGGTTGCGCCGGGGATTCCCTGCCCGGTTTCAGCATCCACGATTCGCCCGCGCAACTGCGCGCCGGTGGTCAGCGCGAACCGGTCGATGGGTAGCTGGCCGATGCCAACGCGCGCCTCGATGGATGCCAGTTGCAACCTGCCGACGAACAGATCCATCTTGTAGGTCCCGTCCGGAATGCCGTCGGGACCGGTGACCTGAACCAGATACTGCTGGCCGCTTTCCGGCCCGTTCCAGGGCTGGGTCTGGTCATAGAAGACATTTCCGTCGACCGACCAACGCATGCGCCACGGTGTGCCGGGCGCGATTTGCTGCCAGTTGAACACGCTGTAAATGACGTTGGTTCTGGCCGCGAAGGTGGAAATGGCCGGCGAGGTTCGCGCCTCGGCGACGCTGGCGGCGGTTGTGAAGTGGGCATTGTCGAAGATTTTCGGGAATACGCCTTCCTGCGCGCCGGCGATGATGAAGTCCGACGTCGCCGCCAGCCGGGACTCGATGAAAAGCTCCAGCCGGTAGTTGCCGGGCAGCAGGCCGTCGGGCACCGAAATCGACGTCGTGCGGCGGCCTTCCGCGCCGCCGGTCCAGACGGTGTCCTCCGGTGTGCGGAAGATCTCTTCGCCCTCGTAGTACCAGATAGCAGTCCACGGCGTGCCGTCGGTCATGCCGCGATAGAGGAATTCGGCGGAGGCGACATTGCCGGCGGGTAGCACAAAGCCATTGCCTAGCACGTTGCCCTGCAGGTCGAGAATGCCAAACGAAATGTCGCTGAACGTCGGCGCCGGCTGCGGCGCGCCACCAATGACGAGGCGCGCGGTGTCTGCGGCGATGCCATTGGCAAACAGCGTGAACTCATAGACGCCGTTGGGCCATGGCTGGGTGCTGCTACCCAGATACCACATGCCGCGCTCACCGCCGCTCCAGCGCACGGGCGCGAGGCTGAAGGTCGGGTTCGGGATGCCGTCGGTCGTCACGCGCAGCGAATAGACCGTTTCCGGCGTCATGTTTTCGTAGTCAAAGAACAGATAGAGGCTGTTGCTTCCGGCGGGCAGGCTTCGTAGCACGGTGGTCGGCATGCCCGCGTCATTGACGGACGGTGAGAAGAACAGCCGGCTAAACCGGGGCGGGTCGGTGGGTGGTGGGGGCGTGGCCGTATTGGTTAGCGGCTGAATGGTGATGCCCAGCGACGCGGCGCGCAGGAGAGGGGCGGCGAAGTTGGATGGGCGCAACGAGTTGATTGCGTCGCCCAGCGGAATGCAGCGGTCGGAATTGTTGATAATACCATCCCGATTGGTATCCCAGACGCACGCCAAACTGGCGGCAATCGTGCTGACCGGCGCGGTCGTCGGGATACCGATCAGTTGCCCGGCGGAGTTGTACGCGCCGCCGCCGGACATGGTTCCGGGGATATTGGCGCTGGTCTTGATCCACGAGCGTTCGCCGCCGCTCGGCTCGGCAACAAAACCGCTGATCGTACCGCGCACGGTCGCCAGCGGGTCATCGCCGATGCCGGGATAGCCCACAACCGTGATCGTCTGGTCGAGCGCGACGCTGGACGAGTCGCCGAGTTCGACGAACGGCAGGCCGAGCGTCGTCGGGTCGATCAGACGCCCGTCGATTTGGCGCGTAATGCGAAGCAGCGCCAGGTCCGCGCCGGGGTCCATCTGGGCGATTTCCGCGATATATTTCGGAATGGGCGGTTCATCCAGCCGCACGCTCAGGGCGACGACAATCGTATCGCCGGGGCAGGTTTCGCTGGGTGCTACGTTATGCGCGTTCGTCAGGATCAGGCCGTTGCGGTTGACAATTGTGCCGCTGCCCACACACGTGATTTCGAGGTCGTTGCCGACGTCCTGCGCCTGGATCAGAAAGACGGTCGCCCGCTGGATGCGCTCCAGATTGAAGCCGCTCACCGGCTGTTGCGCCAGAACATTTGTCGCCGCAATCAGCCCGAGGCACAGCACCAGCGCGCCGAGCGCCAGCAGCGCCACGCGTCTGAAGCCGCTGAGATGGCTGAACTTAGCTAACGCGGTGCTATCTTTCATCGCTAGAACTCAAGATCATTCAGAAATCGCTCGAAGATCGGCAGGTTCTGCTCGTAGGTGTCGGCATCCGATCGGAAGCTGATGATAATCGCCTGACCGCGTTTGATGGTGAGGATGTCCATACCGCGCACGACCTCCGGCACGCTTTCGAGG
>QGUR01000545.1 GCA_003242205.1 Chloroflexota bacterium
GACGATACGATCGCCTACAGCGTCTACGGTCATCTGATGGAGATGCCGGAAATCCCGCTTCCGGCGGCCCTCTCCTGCGTTCCGGCGGGCGCGGTCATCGGCGCGGTGGGCGACGCGCGCCCGGCCCCGCACGTGCATTTCGAGATCAAGGTGAACGACCCGACGCTGCCGGGATCGGGATATAGCTGGCTTGATCCGTTCAGTCAGGGCTGGCGGCGGCCGGAGAAGTTCGTTCGCAACTGGCAGGCGTGGCTGCACCCGGCGCACAACTGGCATTTTATGGCCAACGATGAGCGCGGGCCGCAGACGCCGCCGGTTGTGCTGGATGACAACAGCCTGATTTATCTCGATTCCAACCGGCTTGGACGGCTGACGCCGGATGGTCGCCTGTTGTGGCGTGTGGTTCTGGAGCAGCCCGCGACGGCGCTCGTCCCCTTCGCCGATACGGCGCTGGTTGTCTATGCTGGCGGCGAGTTCCAGCCGGTCGCGCGGGATGGGACGCTCGGCGCGCGCTGGCCGCTGCCGTTCGCGCCGGACAGCGCGCCGCTTGCGCTGGGCGAGTTGCTGGTCTTTCACACGCGGGACAATGCGCTCGTAGCGATTGAGGTCGCGGAACGGGTCGTGCGCTGGACTTTGCCCGATGTGCCGCGTGTGGCTCGCTGGCACGCGGCGGGCGGCCTGCTGGGGCTGGTGACGGATGCTGGCGTTGTCATGATCGTATCGTCCGGCGGCGAGCTGGTGGATACGGCTCGTGTGCGGGATGGCGCGGCCTTCGCCACATCGCCCGATGGCGGCCTGCTGGTCTTTACCAGCGGCGGTTTGTGGCGCGTGCGCCCCGATGGGACTTGGGCGGAATTTCTGGCGACGGAAGCGGCGGGCGGGCGTTCTTCGGCGGTGGCGTTTGGGCCGGGCGGCGGCCTCTACCTCTTCGACGGTGAAATCGTGCAGGCTTTCGGCGGTAGTTCGCTGGTCTGGCAGGCGGCGCTGCCCCGGATTGACGGCCTGACGCGGCTCGATGTCTATGACTCGGTGCTGCTGTTGACGAGCAACCACGGTCACGTCATCGCGCTGCAGGCGGCGACTGGCGGGCTGTGCAACGCGACGCAGGTCTATGGCAGCGACCGCGCCGGTTTCTGGCACGGGCTTGGCACGGATGGCGTGCTCCGGCTGGCCGTCGCCGATCAGTTTATGGGTCTCGACTGGGAGGACTTTCTGGGTGCGTGCCGGTAAAACCGGCCGCGCGATTGCGCCGCGCTCAGGGCCGCGGCCCGGAATTTCCGGTCAGGTGATAATACGCCAGCAATTCCGCCAGCCGGTCGTGTGGGATGGCGTGCAGGGTATTCCCATCGCGTCCGGTCATCGTCTCCGCTGCCACCAGCGAATTGAGCAGGGCTTCCTCGGTCGCTTCGACTGCTGCCGCGAATAACTCGTCGATTTTGCTTTCCGTGAAGCGCGTCACCTGCTCGACGGGTTCGGCGGGTTCGTGCGCCCAATGGTTGGCGGTCGAAAAAGCGAGCGCAAAGTCGCCGCTGCCATCGGCGCAGAACGTGCCGGTGCGCGCCAGACCGAACGCCGCGCGCATGGCCAGCCGCGTCAACTGGCGCGAGTCGAGTGGCGCGTCGGTCGCCAGTACGATGTTGACGGAACCCGGCCCCGGCTGTGGCAGGTGC
>QGUR01000014.1 GCA_003242205.1 Chloroflexota bacterium
TTGGTTTACTGGTTTGGTGTTTTCAAAGTTGTTGCCGCCCGCGGGGCCGTGAACGGAATGGTGATGGACTCGCCCGCGCCGAGCTGCAACGTGCCGCTCTGAAGCACGTTACCGTCCTCATCCGTGATCGTGTAAGTCTGCGCCGACGTCATCGCCGAGCCGGAATTGGAAACGGTGAAGGACGCGCCACCCGCTTCCAGACAGACGCCTGTCCCGGTCAGTGAAGGCGGACGCGGCGAGGGCTGAACCGGCACGCCACAAAGCGTGGATACCGTCACCGGAGCGAAATCGGGGCCGCTGAGCGTAATGTCGCCGTTGAAGCCGGTGACAGGGATCGTGATCGAATCGCCCGCGGCAAGCTGGAAGTTACCAGACGTCAGCGTACCGCCTGCCGGGTTGGTCACCGTGTAGCTCGACTGCTGAGGCATGTCGCCGCCGGAATTGGTGATCGTGAAGCTGGCCGAGCCGGTCATGTTGCAAACACCGGCTGCCTGAAGCGACGGCGCGGGTGGCGGCGGTGGAGGTGGCGGCGGTGGCGTCGGTTGATCAGGCGTGCTGGTTGCCGTTGCCGTCACCGTGGGCAGCGGGAGGCAACGCCCCTGCACCGTCAGGAAGACAAACGGCAGACTGCGGGTGGCATAGGTCAGGTCTATGCGCGCGTTACCCGCGGCGTCGAAATCAATCGACTCGCCTGCGGCAAGCTGGAAACTCTCGGTGCGATCCGGCGAACTCGGCTCGACCACCGTGTACTGGCCGGGGCTGGGCATATCGCCGCCGTTATTGAGGATCGTGAAGCGCGCGCGCAGATCCGGCAGGCAGCGCACGCCCAGAACGATGATCGGATCGTCCGGTTCCGGCGTCGCGGTCAGGGTCGCCGTTGGCGTGTCGGTAGGCGCCGGTGTATCGGTCGCTGTCGACGTAGCGCTGGGCGTGAAGGTGATGGTTGGTATAGGTGTATCGCTGGGTATTGGTGTATCGGTCGCCGTCGGCGTGATCGTCGGCGTTGGCGTATCGCTTGGCGTCGGCGTGATGGTTGGCGTTAGCGTGATGGTCGGCGTCGGCGTGATGGTTGGCGTTGGCGTGATGGTTGGCGTAAAAGTCGCCGTGAAGGTCGCCGTAGCCGTTGGCGTATTGGATGGCGTCAGCGTTGGCGGGGTGCACGTTCCGCTTGCCGTCAGGAAAACGTTCGACAGTTGCGACGTGCTGTAGGTCACATCAACGCGCGCGTTGCCTGCGTCGATGAAGCTGATGCTGCCACCGGCCCCAAGCTGGAAAGAGTGTGTTTCTGAAGAACCATCAGGCCGGAAGATCGTGTATTCGCCGGCAGACAGCATATCGCCGCCCCGATTGAAGATGTTGAACTGCGCCTGCAGATCGGACAGGCAGGAAACGCCCAGAAGAATTTCCGGATCGTCGGCAGTCGCCTGAAGCAACATCAGGCTCATCGGCGCAACATCCGGCAAGAATTCTTCAGTTACCTCAGGCGTCAGCTCCGGCAATGCAACGTCGTCTCTGACGTCCTGTAGCTCATCGACTGCTTCCGCTTCGCCCGTCACGTCTGGCAGCGGCTGCGCGGTCTCCTCGACAACCACAGGCTCGTCCGTCGCCTCGGTCCGCCCGTCGCCGGCGACAGGCTCTTCCGTCTCAAGCGCGCCAGAAGTACCGGTATCGCCCTCCTCTGTACCATCTGTGTCATCCGTTTCTTCCTGAGACACAGAAGATTCAGAGACTTCCGGCTCGTCGGTAGCTTCTACCGTTATGGTCCGTGAAGCTGCTGGCCTGCTGACCGGAGGCCGGGCAGTAGGCTCGCCGCTTTCACCGGCGTCAGCATCGTCGTCAATCGAGTCTGAATCGCCGGTGTCTGTCTGATCATTTTGCCGGTTTGGTTCCGGGTTTGCCGGGGTGGTTTCCGGCGCTGCGAGGTCTTCGACCTGCGCCTCAGGCGTGTCTTCCGGCGGCTGATCGCCGACCAGCGCCAGACCCTGAAGTAGCGGCACGCTGGCGCACACGAGGAGAAACGCAATACAACTTGCAATCACGAGTGATCGAGACACTGTCTGTCGTGTCACAATAAACTCCCTCTAGTGCTAATAACGGGAGAATGCGGCTTGAACCATCCGTTAACAGATACGTTGCAACCCTGATTCGAGAACAGCCATTAGCTAATATACTAATACAAGAATTGTGATCTGCACCAGTATCCCATATTTCCTATTCGGAGCGCAACAGGCGGAATCCAATTCGGCGGCATAAATGCCGGAACGATCAGGCTGTCGTTTGTGAAGTGAGTCAGGGGATTGGCGGCAGGCCGGCAAGCCGCGCCTGATCGCCGCAAGAATGGATGAAAATTACTACTTAGTGGCCGTTACATGCAGCGCAATTGAGCGCAGGCAAGGTCATGCCGGCGGCTTCCAGTGTTCCAGCACCGGCCCCTGGTCGCCATAGACGGGATCGGTTGCCGGAAGCGGCGTTTCACGAATATTGAACAGGACACGCGGGCGTTCGCCCGGATCCCCACGGCACAGATCCCACGTTTGCCCGGCGGGATAGGCCCCGACGACACGAAAATCTGCCGAAGCGCCACGATTGCAATGGCCAACACCGGCAGGTATGACGACGACATCGCCCGCCGCGACCTCAAACGTCTGCCCGCCTTCGCCGCCGAACTGAATCGACGCGAAACCGGACACAACGCCCAGCACTTCGTGCGCCGTGCTGTGATAATGGTGGTAGCTGTAGACGCCATTAACCCAGATGCCACCCCAGCCATTGCGCTGAAATAACGCCCGGCAGGCTTGTGTCATAACGCCAGCGGCAGGAAGCGCAGCGCGATAGACAAGCAGCGGCAGGTCGGGATTATTGGGAATGCGCCCGTCATCGCTGAACATGTACGTCTGAACGTCGATACCGGCCATCCTGCGCTCCAAAAATCAACTTCATGGGGCGAAAAAGCACGAGGTCGCCGCTACCCGGCAAGGCAACGGCTCAACTACCCCGCTACATCATAACTCGTCCAGAAGCATACCGTATCACAGCACGGATGACTTGATGAATGCGCGAGAGTTACGTAACATAAATTTATTCAAGACAAATAAAAGGCATTGGCATGCATGACCTGAGTGGCCGGGTGATCAATGGCTACGAACTGCGCGAGCGCATCGGCAGTGGTGCTTTTGGCGTGGTCTATCGCGCGTACCAACCGGCCCTGCACCGCGACATCGCCCTCAAGCTCATCGTGCCTGCTGTCTCCGGCCAGCCCGAATTTGTCGAACGGTTCGATTCCGAAGCGCTGACCATCGCCCGGCTGGAGCACCCGTATATCGTGCCACTGTTCGACTACTGGCGCGACGATACCGGCGCATATCTGGCAATGCGCTGGCTACGCGGCGGCAGTCTGAGACAGGCGCTGCGCCACGGCGCGCTCGACAATGAAACCGTCACCCGTATTGTCGATCAGATCGGCTCAGCGCTTGCGGCCGCACATCGCCGGGGCATCGTGCACCGCGATATCAAACCCGACAATATCCTGCTCGATGACGATGGCAACGCCTACCTGACCGACTTCGGCATCGCCATCGAGGTCAACAGCGCCGAAAACCGCGAAACCGACGAACTGGTCGGCTCGGCAGCCTACATGTCGCCCGAACAGATTTCAGGCGACAGAGTGACGATCCGAAGCGACATCTACAGTTTTGGCATTGTGCTGTTCGAAATGCTGACAGGCCGGCACCCGTTCGCGCAGGAGCAAACGTTCGACATCCTCCACCGCCAGCTAACACAGCCCGTTCCGCCCCTGTACGAAAGCCGCCCCGACCTGCCCGACGCGCTGGACGACGTGATTCAGCGCGCCACGGCCAAAGACCCGGCCGCCCGCTATCCCGACGCGCTGAGCTTCGCAGTCGCCGTCCATCACTACCTCTCTGGCGACGCAGACGCGCGCACCGCCAGCGCCAGAGTCTATGCGAAAAGCGCAGTGCTGCCGCATCGCGCGCGGCGGTTGATCGGCCGCGATACGCTACGCGCACAGGTCAACCGGCTGCTGGGCGAGCATGAGCGTGTGCTGCTCCACGGTTTCGGCGGGATCGGCAAGACGGCGCTGGCGGCAGCGGTGGCCTCAGACCAGCTTGACACGAGGGAAACCGCGGTTCTCTGGCTGGAAGCAGGCTCCAGTCAGGCAAGCAGCCTGCTGGAGAGCATTGCCCATGCCCTCGGCGAAGGCAAGGCGATCATCGGCAAAAGCAGGCAGGAACGCATGGGCATCGTTCGGGAGATTCTTGCCGACCGCCCGTTGCTGCTGGTTCTCGACAACGTATGGAACGATCAGGCTCTGTTTGAAACCTTACAGGCCGTGCCGGAGACGATGCCGGTGCTGATCACGTCGCGCCATGCCATTCCCATCGAAGGCAGCCTGATCGACGTTGGCACGCTGGCCCCAAATCAGGCGCTGGAACTGCTCGGCTATTATGCGGGCAAACGCTATGCCGGTTCGCATGAAGCGCGCGCTTTATGCCGGAAGCTCGGCTATCACACCTTCGCGCTGGAAATCGCGGGCAAAAATCTGAAAGCAGACCAGCAATTGACGCCAGCCCGATTGATCGCCCGTTTGGCTGACGCGCCGCATGACCTGCGCGTCCCCGGAAGCTATGCGATTGTTGGCCGCGAGAGCGTGAAGGATCTGCTCGACGCCAGCATTTGCGAGCTGGACGACGCTGACCGAAGGATCTTCATGGCGATGGGTGGCCTGTTCGCGCCCAAGGCGTCGCTGGAACTGCTGGCGCTGGCGTTGAACGACGACCTGAGTCGCGTCGAGCAATCCGTCGTCACGCTGCAACAGCGTGGGCTTGCCACGCTGGTCTATGAACACGGTCCTGAGCATTATCGCCTGCACGACCTGACCTACAGTTATGCCCGCGCGTTCTACCGCACGCAGCACGATACGCATGCGCCTGCCATTAACGCCGCGCTGCGCTACGTCGAACGCTACAGCGAAGATCATGACCGGCTCGATTTCGAACTGGAGAACATTCTGGCGGCGGCGCGCGTAGCCTATGACTGCGGCGACCCTGACACGCTGATTCAGATCATGAACACGCTCGCCGTGAGCGGCGGTTACTTCGCCGCGCGTGGCCACAACGCGCACTCGCTCGACATGCTCAGGCTGGCTATCGACGCCGCGCTCGAACGGGAAGACATCCGGGCGGCGCACTTCCTCCTGAGCAAGCTGGGCAATACGTATGCCAACCTCATGGGCGATCTTGAGCGCGCACTAGACGCCTACCGGCAGGCAGCGCGGCTGGCCGTTCTTATGAACGACCGCAGCCGTGAAGCGCTGCTCCTGAGCGCCATTGGCACGGTCCGCGCCCGTCAGGGAGCCACCGACGCAGCCAGCTATCTGCAATCGGCCTACGAACTGGCGCGCGCTGAAGGCGACGACGAGGCGCTGAGCCAGATTCTGGAGCATCTCGGCTATCAGGCGGCCCTGCGCGAGGATTACGCCGCCGCCCGCGCCTATTATCGGGAATCGCTGGAAGTCGCCGCGCGTCTGGACAGCATCGAGCGGCAATTCTTCGCTTTGTCGAATCTGGGCGCGGCCGAACAGGCGCTGGGCAACTATGGCGCGGCGCTCGACCTGAACCGCAAAGCGCTGGCGATCGCCCAGTCGCGTGACGAGCAATTGTGGATGGGCTACGCGCTTGAATGCATCGGTGAAGCCCTGCACGGGTTGGGCGACCGGGAGCAGGCGCAGCACGCCTTCGACGAAGCGCTTGCGCTTTTCTGCCGGATAGGCGCTCTGGTGCGCGCGCAGGCACTGACGCGCATCATGAAGGCCGGAAACTATTCGATCGCACACGATTGTCTGGAAAAGGAAGGCCCCGCTGATGAAGTATTTGCCTAAGCAGTTGGCCGGTCTGGGGGTTGTCATACTTGGGTTAATCGCCATCGGTAGCGTGTCCGCCTACCAGTGTGATTGTGAGCAGGCATTCCAGAACTGCGCCGTCCCGATCACGACGCTCAATGGTCAGGGCTTCTCCGTGTCTGGCGTGAGCGGCGGGTTAAGTTTGGACGACCCGCGGACCTTCCGGCAGGCGGAGGAAGTGACCGACCCGGCCCTCTTGTTCCACAATGCGGGAACCCACAACGATGCCGTTGCCATTCTGGTGATCGACGATTTCGGCCAGACCGGCTCCTACAAAATCCCGGAAACAGTCTATGCGCTGCATGACCAGACACAGCTTGAAGATGCCTACCGCGACGGCACGCTGAGTCACGGCGCGCTGGTTTTTAACCATTTCAACGCGCTGTTGAAAGGGGCTCTGGACGACGCCGGGTTTGACCCGTATCCGAATGAGGAGTCGGTGGAATGGAGCGACGGCAGCGCGCGCATCGGCGTCTTTGTGGTCGACGCGCTTGATTACGCCGCGCCGGTGCCGACGAACGATGTGGCCACGACAACCGCGAATGTGATCCGGGATCTGAGAGGCAACGGCTATAGCCACTTCGTGCTCAACATGAGCTTCGCCGTTCTGCCATGCAGCATTGCCAATGGCTACGCCGATTACGCCGGGCCGCAACTATCGTTTGAGGCATACGCAGCGCAGGTGAGCGCTGCAACCGGGCTTTCCTACGCGCAGCTCATCACACCCGCCGAAAGCCTGCTTTATCCCGACCCGCTGCACGTGCTACTGGTTCAGTGCGATGACAGCAACAAAACCCCTCATACTTTCAGGCAGAGCGCCATGCAGGCCGAGCCAATCCCGGTTGAACCGCCAGACGGCGTGCGCCGGGTATGGGGAGTGATCGATTCGCCGTGCGAAACGGAACAGCAGCGTGTGGATTATGTCGGTTCAGCCGGCAACTCCGGTCTGCCATACCCGTTTTTCCCGGCGGCCTGGAACCCGGTGACAAGCGTGAGCGCCGACGACGCAGACGGCAATCTCTCGTTCTACTCTAATTACAACGCCGACAGCAGCCGTCCCGGCGGCTGGTTCGTGCTGACCGATGAAGACGGCAATACGATCTTCTATCGCGGCACGTCCTTTTCGGGGCCGGTGCAGGCCGTCTGCATGGCGTTGGATATTTACTGTTAGCCGGCGCTAGTGGTGGCCGGAAGCGCCCATGTCCATCATGGGTTCTTCCGGCTCCCTCACAGGAACCTGCAGGGGCGTTTCACCGGCGTGGCTGAACTCCAGCGTCAGGTCAAGCGTCTCTCCCGCCATGAGCGGTTCGTTCAAGCCGATCAGCATGACGTGCAGCCCACCGGGTTGCAGCAGCGCTACACCGCCCGCAGGCACGCGAATGCCGCCTTCGACCGGACGCATACGCATCACGTCGTTGTCGTCCAGCGTCATTTCATGCAACTCGACCGCCATGGCCGCGTCGCTCGCCGCAGCCACGATGCGTTCTTCGAACGGCGTCAGATTGACGACCAACCCATAGGCAGCGCTGTTCGGCATTCCCGCGCCCGCCGGCCTCGCCCAGGCATCGAGCACATGCACGCCCTCACAGGCCTCCGGCCACGCCGCGACCACGGCTTCCGGCGTCGCCTCGGCTTCAGACATCTCACCGGCGGGCGGCAGCTCTGCCGGGCCGTCCATCGCAGTAACGTCCACTATCGGCACGGAGACCACGACCTCACCCTGACGCTCGAACTGAAGCGTGAGATCAAACGATTCACCGGCCAACAGCGGCTGCGTCAGACCGATGAGCATCATGTGCAGTCCGCCCGGTTCCAGCGACAGATAACCGCGTGGAGGAACGACGAACCCAACTTCAACCGGGTGCATCTGCATCATGTCGCCGTCACCCAACCGGGTTTCATGCAACTCGACCACTTCGGCAACAGTGGACGTCACGCCAGTCAGTGTATCAGCCTCATCGCCGAGATTGACAAGCAGGCCAAATACCGCGCCGTTGGGAGCGCCGCCCGGCGACGAACGCGCCCACGCCTGAAGCAGGAGCGTGGCGTCGCAATCCGCGCCGTCCTGCGCCAGCGCAGCCAGCGGCGACAGGGCAAAGAGAACAGCCGCCAGAAGAAAGGCAACTTTTCCCGGCATGATGAAGCACCTTTCGACGAACAGATCACACAGTTTCAAGAATAAGTTCGAGGTCGTGAACGATGTCCCGGTAATCGGTTCCGTAGAGATATTGAGCCTGCAAACGCCCATCCGGGCCGATCAGGAAAACCGACGCCGTGTGGTCGATCAGATAGGATAATGCCGACTCCCCCAGTTGCCGTCGCTGCGCCGTCACGCCAAATTCTGCCATTAGCTGTTTCAGAGCTTCGCCGTCGTCGCGCAGCGCGATGAAATCCTGATGGAAGGATTCGATATAGAGTCTGAGGTTTTCAAGCGTGTCGCGCTCCGGGTCAACGGTGACAAATAAAACCCGCAGCCGGTCGCTTGGTTCACCCAGCGCCTTGTACACGCGCAGCAGTTCGGCAAAAGTCGTCGGGCAAAAGTCGGGGCAAGCGCGATAGCCGAAGTAAACCAGCAACGCCTCGCCGCGATGCTCGCTCAGCCGAAACGGCTCGCCCGTTGTCGACATCAGGCTGAAATCCGATAGCACGCGCGGCGGGTCGAAAACAGCTCCATGCAGTTCATCGAGATAATCCGGTTCGGATCGCACTTCGGGCGTGCTCTGACACCCGCTTAGCAGGGCGACGGACAACAGGAGAACGCAGACAAAATTTTTGAACACGGTTTGCCAGATCCTTGTTCTGAAACAGCCGGAATCAGGCATCAACGATGATGCTGACCTCAGCGCCGTGGCGGATGCTGCACCCACCTTGATAGAGCGCAGGGCGTCGAAATTCCTGCCGGATCGTTTCCCCCGCGCGGATGAAAAACGGCCCGACAGTATGGTGCGCGATATCATCATTCTGAATGACGAGCACGTGCTGACCGCTCAGGCTAAGGTGAACTTCTTCCGGTATCAGGTCCTCGCCATGCCCGGAAATCATCTCGGCATGTGTGCCTTGCGGGATGATGATGCGATATTCCTGCAGCGGGTCATGCGGGCGTGCGGCCAGCTCGCTGGCGCTGACAAAAGTGGTACGAGCGTTCAGGTTAACCGGCGGCACCGGATAGACATACAGCGTAAAACGCTCACCGGCCGTCTCGCCGCCGGGCAGCGCCGCCGTTATGTCCACGTCCCAGCGGCCCGTCATGGGCCAGGTCAACGGCAGGCGATAGACGCCGTTCGTTTCGGACGTCGCCGTCGCTGCCAGCGGCAGCGTGCCTTCACGCCGCATACGCGCCACAGCGCTGACTTCTGCGCCCGACACCGGTTGTCCCGCCGCGTCGAGAAGCGAAACGAGCAGGGTCGTGTTGCCGACTGTCAACGGATACGGTTCGGACGCCATCGTAATCGCCATGCCCATGACGCCTGACGGAGACGCCGCCGGCCTGACTGTCGCCCAGACAGTCGCAAAGACGATTATGCCGGCGACCAGCACCACCAGCGCCAGAGGCAAGACCAGATACCAGCGCGCGGATTGCAGGCGTAGTTGTGCCAACACGCTTCACCATCCAACGGCATGCCGGGCTGTTCCTGCCCGGCGCTTCCCGCCATTTCGTTAGAATCCTCGCGTGCGTATTGTGACTCGTGCCCGGCCCGAAGGGACAAGTGACACTCCGCGCGCAAAAAGATGACAAAGGTCATCGAGCGGGGTCTGAAAGTATAGCAGCGAACATGCCGAATCATGCCCACGTAGAAGGCGCATCTCAGGCCATCAGCCACCCCTTTTCACGGTAAAGCTGAATGCCGCGTTCCATGGCGGAATCGATTTGATCGAGCAGTTCGTCGTCCAGCGCTTTGATATGGAAGCAGGATTTGCCTTTGCGCAGGGAAAGCAGACGCGGCGTGAAGAAGTCTCTGACTTCCTCATCGGTGTAGACCGGCATGTAATAGAAACCGACGTAGGACGACTGGATAATGGCAGCGGCAAAGAACAGGTTGGGCCGTTTTTTGCCATTGATCTCCACCGGGTTGGGCGTGGCCAATTCATAACGCCCGCCAACCGATTGCGATACAGACAGAGGCGGCGCGTAACGTTCCATCGCCGCTTTCAGTTGATCGAACAGCGCCTGCAAATCGGGCTTACTTCTGGCCATCGGTCTTCCCTTTCGCTCATCGAGACGATGCAATCCAGAGACCTGCTTCCGCCCCTGTTCCATGGACGGTGAACGCCCGTGAACGATTGTACCCAACGCGCGTATCGTTTGTCGTTGCCCGTGTCCCGGCCATGCACAAACAGGACGCCAGTCGCCAAAGCCACACCGCAAGCGCCGGAAAATCTCATACAATAGTTACCACCTACCCGATTATTGGAGAGACTACCATGCCCGACACGCCTTTCACCAAAGCCTGGATCAACGACCACATGGTTGTCTGCTATCGCTTTGCCAGTCTGGGCCATGAAGCCGCCGAAGCATGGTACAACGATATCGTGCAAACTTACCGCGACTGGCCGCCGGGCCAACCCGTACGCCTGCTGGCCGACCTGCGTAACTCCGGTTCGCTGCCAAGCCCGGACATCGTCCAGAAAGTGCGCGCTGTCTCGCAGCGAGAGTTCCCCGATTTTGAAGGTAAAATCGCCTTTGTGCTGGACGAAACACAGGATGCAAAGCTGCTATCGACCTATATAGAGCATGTTCTATCGTCCAGACGGGAACGGCGCATCTTCTATGATGAAGCGCAAGCGATTGACTGGCTGATCGAATAGCGAACCGTTCACACCGCTCAACGTCCGCGCTTGCCAGCGCAGGTACAGCGTTACCTCAAGCGCTGTATTCAGGTGCAGCACGTTTGCGGCGCTGGACGACGCTACTGAGTCTGCATCTTCTGCGCTTTCATGAGCGCGCCTAGCTGAGCTTTGAGCTCTGCCCGGCGGCGTTCATACTCATCCTGTGCGATCCTGCCAGCCTCGCGTTCCCGGTCGAGCGCGACGAGTTGCTGCAGCAGATCGTGGCTGGCAAGGGATAGACGCCGGTTGCGCGAGGCGCGAAAATCGCGAATACCGAGGAGCGTGGCGGTAAGCAGCGTGCCAATCCCCACACCGATCAGTGTATAGCTGATCGACAGCGACGGAGACCAGGCCGTGGTTTGCGCCGCGCCGGCAGCGACGCCTCGGACGTCGAACCGCAGTAGCGACCCGGCAGGCTGATCAAATTCTCCGGTGTACAGGCCGCTGCCGCGACTTTCGACCAGATCCATCACCAACCCCTCACCGTCCACAGCCAGTCCGGGTGTCATCAACTGGACAACAACCCGGCCCGTCAGCTCATAGTCAAGCGCCTGCTCGAAGGTCGCGCTGCGGTTATACGGCAGCTCGTAGAGCAGGAACATCGGGCGTGTTTCTCCGGGAAGCAGAGGCCGAGGGTCGAGGATGCGCGTCCGATCATCGGAAACGACATAGCCCTCGTTCGAATGATCCTCGAAGCGGGCATTTGCCGGCACGCCAAGGCCGACCGAGACTGTGCCTGCTGCGCCGGTTGTCTGGTACACGCGGTCAGACGTGTTTTCGAACGTCACAAGCTGCGCGACCTGCATGGTGTCGTTGCGAACCACGATCTGCATGTCGATGGCGACGATTCGAATATCCTCGGGCTCGGCTCCGCTTTCGTAGATTGTCAGCGGCAGTTCAAGCTCCGAACCACCGGCAACGCCGGGCAGCGGCTCGCTGACAAAGAGCGCGTCGTTGTAACTTGTCGTGACCGCATAGAAATATGCCTCGTTCATCGGCACATCGTCAAACTGATAGCGACCACCTGCATCGGTAGTTGTTGTCCACGTCCGGACGTCTGTTTCCGATATATAGACGTGAAGTGTCACCGTCAGATTGTCCGGCAGCGCCCCGCCGCCGGTCCCGTTGGCGACCCGCCCAAAGACGATACCGGGCGTCGTCTCAACCGGCTTTTCGGTAACCGCTTCTGCAGTCGCGCGAGCGCGGGCCGCCGAAAGCATGCGCGCGTAGGCCGTGACCGATTGCAGCTCATCGAAGTCCAGTTCATCCTGAAAAGCGGGCATCTCGTCATCAACGCCGCTGGCAATGATTTCGAGAATGCGCTCCTGGCTCAATGCCGTCAGGTCGGGCAGCGGCGCGCCGTCAGCCGCGCCTTCGCCGAACGGCCCGTGACAATTGGCACAACCATAGGCCCAGACGTTCGAGCCTGCCGCCATGCGCTCCGCCGCCTGATTGGCCGCGCTGATCGCCTCCTGGCGAATCGCCGGGCTAACCGTCGCCACAATACGAGGCTCGTTCCCCAATCCCTGACAGGAGGCCAGCAGGAACGCCAGCGTAACCAGCATCATAGCGACAAGCCGGTGAGTTGTCTTCACCATGGCAATCGAGTCCTCAGCTAATTTCCGGTGACAGAGGGCAAGCCGACCAATTGTGCGCCAGACGCCCCGGACAAAAACAACGTGTTCCACGCTCCTCTCAAGGATAATCATACCGGACGCCCGGACGCAGGGACTAAGCGCAGTAAAGCCGGGTGATACGTATCACAAAACCGGCGGCCTTACACGCGCTTCACCACCCGACGCCGGGCGTCCGTCTTCAACAGCGTTGACAGTTTTCAAAGAACGGGTTACGATTGCCAGCAACTTATTCGGGATGAAGCAAACGATGCATTCACAATCCGTTCTGATCGGCTTCATGCGCACCACCACTACTATGACTCCACATCGGACGATGCGGGGGTTGTTGCGCTGACGGTCGGAAACGGTGTCAACCGGGCAAAGAAAGCGTGTGGGAACCCCCACACGCTTTTTTGTTGGGCGACTGAGCACAAACACGCGGGAGCAACACGACCATGAGCACAGTGACAATGAAATTTGGCGGCACGTCGGTCGGCAGCCCGGAAGCGATCGCGACCGTGGCCGACATTATCAGCAGCGAAATTGACAATGGCACGCGCGTTATCGTCGTTCTCTCGGCCATGTCGGGCGTAACCGATGCCCTGTACAACTCGGTACGAGAAGCGGCCAAAGGCAACCGGTGGGCATATCTGTCGTGTTCCCAGAAACTGCGCGACCGCCACGAGGAAGTCATCAACCTGCTGGTCAGGCCATCGAAAGCGCGCGACGCCCTGATGGCCGACATTGACAACCTGCTCAAACAGCATGTCGAATTATGTGAAGCGGTGAATATCCTTGGCGAAGCCACGCCGCGCATCATCGACGCCGTGCTGTCATTTGGCGAACGGCTGAGCACGCGCGTTGTGGCCGCCGTATTGCGCGAGCGCGGTGTACAGGCCCAGGCCTTCGACGCCGGAGAGTTTGTCATCACCGACGATCGCTACGGTTCCGCAAATCCACAGTGGCAGGAAACGCAGGCGCGCGTGAACGGCTCGCTGCGCCCGGTACTGGAACGCGGCGTTACTCCCGTGCTGACCGGCTTCCTCGGCGCAACCCGGGACAGGCATCCAACAACGCTTGGCCGTGGCGGTAGCGATTTTAGCGGCGCGATCTTTGCCGCCGCGACCGATAGCGACGAACTCATTATCTGGACAGACGTCGATGGCGTCATGACGACCGACCCGCGGATCGACCCTCGCGCCCGCGTGCTGCCCTACGTCTCCTACACCGAAGTGGGCGAACTGGCGTTTTACGGCGCGAAAGTGCTCCATCCGAAGACCGTCCAGCCGATTTTGGCGCGCGGCATTCCACTGCGCGTTCGCAACACGTTCAATCGGGAAGCGCCCGGCACGCTGATCGGCCCGAACAGCGAACAAAGCTCGATGGTCATCAAGGCGGTCACCAGCGTGCGAAACGTCAGCCTGCTGACGGTGAGCGGCAAGGGAATGATCGGTGTGCCGGGCATCGCCGGGCGCACGTTTCTGGCCGCCGCCAATGCAGGGGCAAATATCCTCATGATCTCGCAGGCTTCTTCGGAGCAGAACTTCTGCTTTGTCGTCATCGACGACCATGCCCATGAGGCCAAAGCGGCGATTGAAAATGAGCTTTCAAGCGAAATCGCCCGGCAGGATGTGGACGGCGTCGACGTGCTTAGCGGAGTCGCCATCGTCACGACGGTGGGCGCGGGGATGCGCGGCACGCCCGGCGTCGCGGGGCGCGTGTTCACGACCATGGGCAATCACGGAATCAATGTTATCGCCATCGCTCAGGGCGCGTCGGAATGCAGTATCTCGTTTGTCGTCGAAGAACGTGATCTTGAAGCGGCGGTCATCGCGCTGCACGATCTGGCGCTGGAATCGGTTGGCGTCACCGCTTAGCGGCTGGCAGGCTCAGGCAGTCGCGACAGATCGGCGCAAAGCTCAAAGCGCGGGCAAGGTCGCTGCGCCCTGCCCGCGCTGAGCACATCAGCGTGGCCGAGAAGGCTGAAAATATGAACGCCGCTCACCCGCCGGGAAGAAGGGGCACACGCAGGTGACGGTTGGCGAAGCCGGTTCCCCCAAAGGCTATTCTCATTGCGGCGCTTCCTCGTAATCCAGAAAAGTTTTGATCGTCTGGTCGGGATGTTCGTCGATGAAGCGATACGCTTCCGCCGCCTGCGAATACGGGAAGCGCTTGCTAATCATCGGGTCGGTTGTCAGGCGTCCGCTTTCCAGCAGGCGAATGGCGGTCCGTTGCACGCGCGCCAGATCCCACATCGGATAGCAGCGGTGCGGCATGCCCCATACCGGCATACTGGAACGCAGCGTCGGGCGGTTGTGATGCCACTCCGCGCCCAACTGAATCTCCTCGCTGCCGCTGTAGTAGCTGGCCGCCACGATGAGGCCGGCGAAATGCACCGAACGAATAGCTGATTGCAGCGCGCTATACGCGCCGGAGATTTCGATAGCGACATCGACGCCCTTGCCGCCGGTCAGGTTTTTGATCTCGACCGCCGGGTCAACTTCACGGGCGTTAAAGACTGCATCAGCCCCGAATTGCCTCGCCAGTTCCAGACGACTCGGCAGGGTATCGACGGCAAAAACGGTTTCCGCGCCGTTCAGCCGCGCAATCTGCACCGCCAGCAGCCCAAGCGCGCCCATGCCGAAAATCGCCACATTGTCGCCGACTTTAACCTGCGCGTCGTGAACGGCGACCAGCGCGAAGATCGTCGGGTCAGTGAAGATGGCCGTTTCCGGTTTCATGCCTTCCGGCAGCGGGAAGAGGCGGCTTTCCTCGACGACGTTGGTCGGGCGGTGTGGCAAACCACCATGTACGCGGTCACCCACTTTGAAGCGCGTCACCTCAGAGCCGACTTCGATCACCTCCCCCGCGAGCCACGATCCAAGCGTCACCGGGTAGAAACTGCTGCCTTCTTCACGCGGCACGAACAACCGCGTCTCCAGATCGAATGCGCCTGATAGAAACGGCGTCTTGCCGCGATAGAGCGCCATTTCCGTGCCATGCTTGATGCCGCTGACGATGCTGCGAACGCGGACTTCGTTTGGCTTCAACGGCGGCTCTTCATAATCCCGAAACGCAATCGTGCGCTCGGCAACCACGACAAATTCCTTCACGTTTTTTCACCCTCTTTCCGCAATTCGTGCCCGTTGTCGGGCAGCGCGTGAACTACCGTGAAAGATAACGCGGTTTGCTTTAACCGCCAGCATAACAGGCGTCAGGCAGCCGTCAGAACGGGTAAGGATGGCCGCCCGCGAGCGCCTTTGACAACCGTCCGTAGCGCGTCGCTCAGGGTGGCTTTACCACCCCGCTTGCGGTCGACAACTCGCGCCTACATAGCCGGTGAATGGTTCTATCGATGCAAATGTTCAATGGGTAGAGTTATGATAGCTGTCGTCGATAACAAAGGCAGCCCGCGACAGGATGCACCGATGGACGAACTACTCGATCCAAGACTGCTCAGAACCTTTCGCACCGTCGCCCGGACGCTGAGTTTCACGCGCGCGGCTGAGGAACTCGGCTATGCTCAATCCAGCGTGACCATGCAGATTCAGGCGTTGGAAAAAGCCACCGGCGTCCAGTTGTTCGACCGCCTTGGACGCCGGATCGCGCTGACGCAATCCGGTCGCCAGCTTCTGAGCTACGCCGACCGTATCGTGCAGCTGGCCGAAGAAGCCTTTGTGGCCGTCGCCAACGCCGTCGAGCCATCAGGCAGGTTGACCATCAGCACGCCGCAGACAGTCGCCACCTATCGCCTGCCCCCTGTCTTTCGCCACTACCGACGGCTGTACCCGAACGTCCAGTTTATCATCCACACCATTCCCGATGACCGGCTGGTGGAAAAGCTCGGCAATGGCAGCATCGACGTAGCGGTCACACTCAGCGAGCCGCAGACCACCAGCCACGAACTGGTCACTGAAAATCTGATCCCCGAAGAACTGCTGCTGCTGGCTTCGCCCGACCACCCGTTGACCTCACAGCGGGTCGTGCGGCTGGCACATCTGGAACCCGAGACGTTTCTACTGACCGAAAGCGGCTGCCCCTACCGCAACTGTCTGGAACGTCTGCTAGCGGAAAACGGCCTCCGCCTCAGGCTGCCGATGGAATTCAGCAGCATCGAGGCGATCAAACAATGTGTGATTGCCGGCATGGGGATCACGCTGTTGCCGCGTGTTGCGGTTCAGCGAGAGCTGCAAGAGGGGCAACTGGTGCCACTGAACTGGGAACACACCATCCAGATTTCAACACAGTTGGTCTACCACCGCGACAAATGGATCTTTCCGGCGCTGGAGAAATTCCTCGAACTCTGCCGCCAGATGATCCCGCAATCGGAAAACGGCAACGGCCATCTGGACCACATGCGCCTGCCCGCTACCGATCAGTTTTATTGATGGATCATATCGAGAACAATCATTTTACATGACGTATCTCTGTGCCTATACTGTCATTCGACAGTGGCACAGGGAGAACGTCTCATGAGCAGGACTGGCGAAACGCCCTTCATCCTCTATGTCAGTGACAGGCCGGATCAGTCGGTTCTGCCGGTGCTGAACAAGCATGACGGCGTGTTATGGCACGTCTACAGCGCCGCCGAGCTTTACGACGCGCTGGCGAGCTATATTTTCTTTAATCCTCATCTGACCATTCTGGTCGGCGAGTCATCGCTGACGCAGGGCGTTTTCTTTCACCTCGCTTCGCTGAGCGAACCTTCGCCCAGACGAGTTGACGCCATGCTCGTCTACGCCAACAGAGCGCCGGGAAAAATGCCGCCGGCTACGCTCCTGCGCCACTACCCATTACCCGCCGATGAGGATGATGTCGTGTCGTCTATCCTGCGTCTGGCGCAGGAACGAGCCGCCGCCGAAGCCGCTGCATGGGGCATAGCCACACCGGACGTTCTCCGGTGAGCGGGTAGCGCCGAAGAGAGGAAACCACCGATGATTCTGAACCTGGCTGACGCCTTCGAAACACTCACCACGCCGCTTTTGGCAGATGCCTGTGTGCGCCTGCGCCTTCCGGTTCGCGCCGCGCCTCCGGGCATCCGGCCACTGACGCCATCACAACGGCTGGCCGGGCCGGTCTTTCCCTGCGGCCACTATGGCAGCGTCGATATCTTCCTTGAGGCGCTAACACTGGCCGCAGCCGGAAGTGTTCTGGTCATCGACAACGAAGGGCGTTTGGACGAAGGATGCATCGGCGATCTCATCGCGCTGGAAGCGCGCGAAGCCGGGATGGCGGGAATGGTCATCTGGGGAGCACATCGAGACACGGCTGAATTGCTCGGCCTCGATTTTCCGATTTTCAGTTACGGCGCGTGCGCCGTCGGCCCCCAGCGGCTCGACCCGCAACCAGCCAGCGCGTTCGAACAGGCGCACTTTGGGCCACACACCATCAGCCAGCAAGACATGGTGTTTGCCGATTGCGACGGTGTATTGTTCATCGCCGCTGAGCATTTACCGGCGGTCCTGCAACTCGCGGCGGAAATACGGGACAAAGAACGGCATGAGGCCACGCTGATGCAACAGGGAATTTCCTTGCGCCAGCAACTGGCATTCGGGCAGTATCTGGAGGAGCGCGCGTCCAACCCGGCTTACACGTTCCGGCAGCACATCAACCGGCTGGGCGGCGCGGTGGAATAAGCCGCCGAGCAGGTTCCCGCTGTGGAAGATAACGGCAGCGCCGGGCTATGTCTGACCGGCATGGCCAATCTCTTGTTGCCGGCCTTTTGCCAGGGATGCGTTCGTGACAAACTTGAGCGCGTCAACAAGTTCGCTGAAATTGAATGGCATTGCCAGCATGAAGTCGCCTCGAAGGCGTGCGTGTGCAAGATCCTGACGTGCCAGAGTTGGATTGGTCGTCAGCAAGATGACCGGGAACCGGCGACAGTTTCGATCCTCTTTGAGCGCCCGCAGCGTGTCCAGACGTAAAGCCGCGCTCTTCAGGTTGCAGTTGAGCAGGATGACGGTGGGCATCAGGCCGGCGATGGCATTCAGGTTGAGTTGGTCGCTGTCCGCCAGATGAACATCATGCCCTTCCAGTTGTAGCATCAACTTGAGCGTTGATGCCCAGTCAGGATTGGCATCGAGAATCAGCACACGCACTACCGCCGCGCCCTCTTAACAGTTCCCTAGTCCTGTAGCATTGCTTTTCAGGATACCACGATTTAATAAAGCGTTGAGATCAAAATATTGGGATATTCACTCTTCAGGAAAGTACGGCCACATACGCAAGTCCAATACCTGTAACGCTCCGCAGCCGCGAAAACGCCGCGGCTTGCGGCGGGTTCCATTCGGTCAGCATGACGATTCGGGATGCCCTTCCCGGCTCCGGTGAGGCGTCACCGGGGATGGATCGCCAACGTTCCACAGGTCGATGCGCGTGACGCCTGAGCCGGGCAAGCCGCTGGCGTCCGTCGCGACGCAGGTTGCGCCAAGCTGCCAGCGCAGGGCAAACAGGTTTCGGCCACGCCGGATCGTCTCATCGGGAAAGCCCCACCAGTCCAGAAGATCGTGCAGGGATAACCAGTCCGTGTGCAGAGTGATGGCCTGAACACCCCGGTCATTTTCAGCGTAGACAACCTGATGGACGAACGGATCATCTAGTACACACGTGTAATACATCACCCTGCTGCCATAATATGTGCTCACCTGACAATGCTCAAACTCCCAGCCACGAATTTGCTCCAGCGGCCGGGCCGTTTGCAGATCGATTGCCGGCCTTGGAGCAGCCTGCGCGGTATCCAACGCGTGCATGACCATCATCAGGCTGAAGGCGAGGGTGCAAAGCAGCGCGAACAGGATTCCCGTCAACTGCAGGTGTGCGGCTGCCGGAGCGGGCAATCGCTCTGGCAGTTGGCGCGCCGCCGGATAGCCAGCGACAACAGGTAGTCCCAAGGTTGTGTCCTTACTGCCGGTATCCCGATCGTACCGGTAGCATACAGGTCACTTCGCGCCGCTGTCGCCTACCAGAAGGGGGGAATAAAAGCAAAGTGGGTGGGTATTGAGCGAAACGCAGGATCAAAAAGCGCGACGGGATTAAACCGGTTTGCCGGGATTAAAAACGAGAGCCATAGCTTCGGTTTGATGTAATCGCCGCGTACCTAACGCGATCTGGAAATCGCTTTCGCGCGGTAACGGTCGTGCTTTGGCCGGCGCAGCACGTGGAAAAGCCGGTACAGCGATTTGATGAACCTTGCCCCCAAGCCCCACGCTCGACGTTTCGTTTCCGGCTGTGCCATCTCACAAGTGGTCTGCGTTTTTAAAGCCTCGTGTTTCTGCCGCGCAAGCCGGTTCAGATAAAGCCGCACATGGTTGTGCATATCCTGATTCATGATTGCCCCTGTTGCTCTAGACGGCTGTCATGAAAGCAGGATACGGGCGAACGGGTTGACCCGTCAGTTATCGAAAGTGGAATAACAGGTTGATGACGTGGTTGATTTCAGGCGATCAGGCTCAGCTCGCGCGCCCGTGCAATCGCCTCTGTGCGGCTGCCAACGCCGAGTTTGCCGAAGATGTTGTTCAGATGCTTTTTCACCGTGCCGACGGTCACGACTAACCGTTCGGCGATTTCCCGGTTCGAGAGGCCGGAAGCCACCAGTCGCAACACTTCAAGTTCGCGTTCGCTGAGCGATTCCGGCAGACCGGTCGCCAGAACATCATCCGGCATTGGCGACTCCCCCGCCAGCTCCTGCAGCAGCAACACGCCGAGTTGCCGCGCCGTCCGGGGTTCAACCTTCAGAGCGATGCGGCGCAGTTCGTCGGGGCCAAGCGCCGCCCGAAACGTATCCAGCGCGCGGTTAACGTGTCGCCCGACGACCGCCATGGTGTCCCTTTCATTTTTCAGCGTCAGGCATAGAGCGACGGCCCGCCGGGTGTTTCCGGTCTGATGAAACAGGTAGGCGATGCGAAGAATAGCCTGAGCAATGGCAAGGCTGTTGCTGACATCGAGCGAGATACGCAGGCTTTCGCGGCAATAGTAAACGGCCTTCCCGGCGTCGTTCAGCGCCAGCGACACGTCGGCCAGCGCCTGCATCGTCCAGGCGACGCCGCCGATATCGCCTACGTCCTCACATGCGCGCAGCCGGGCCAGATACAATGCGAATGCGTCGTCAAGCCGGCCCTCGTCCACCGCTAGCTGTCCGAGAAACGCCTGCGACCACGTCGCGCCCCAGTGATCGCCAATTTCCAGACACATGGCGATGCGCGCCTCGTGAGCGCGTTTTGCCTCTTCGATGTCTCCGCGAATGGCGGCGAATACTCCCTTATGTCCACGTATCCAGGCAATGCTCCACTGATCGCCTTTTTCCCGGCTGGCTGCCAGCATCTCGTCGATCAGGCCATCGTGAACCATGCTCAGGTTGCACAGCGCGCCGATCGTCATCGCGCCCCGGTCCCTAACCCGGTGCTGCAGCAACGCGTTTGCCGCTTCCTCCTCAACCGAATTGCGCTCATCTTCGCTCACATGAATACCAAAGTTCGTGAACCAGCTTCGGGCCAGTGTGAGCCAGCTATACAGCGGCGCGTCATCGCGGAACCGGGCCGCAGCGCGCGTGAACATGTCATAGCCTTCGCGCTGGCGGCAGCGCATCTGATAGTAGAGCGTCAGGCACTCGTGCGCGTCAGCGACGAGATCGCCACGATGCGTCTCGACGGCATACAGCCAGGCTTGCCGGATATTGGCCAGCGATCGCTCAATCGTGTCAACCGCCTGCGCCTGCTCGCCGCTCTTGATTTTCGGATCGAGCACCGCCAGCAGTTTCAAATAATATTCGCAGTGCCGGTCGCGCGTTGTCGTGAGTTCATCCGGGTTTTCTTCCAGTTTCGCCCCGGCATACTGGCGTAGCAGTTCATGAACGCTGTACGTCTCCTGTTCGTCAACACGCAGCAGCGATTTGTCCACCAGCGCGGATAGATGAACGAACGAGGTGGCAGCGACCTTGACGGCGGCGTCCGCCGTGAACGGGCCGCGAAAAACCGACAGGCGACGCAGCACAAGCTGTTCGTCGGGCGTCAGCAGTCTCCACGAATGATCGAAAACGGCGCGCATGGTGCGATGCCGTTCGGGGATATCGCGCTGGCGGCTGGAAAGAAAATCAAGATTGCGTTCAATTTCCGCGGCGATGGTCTGGACCGGCAGGGTGCGTACCCACGCCGCGGCCAGTTCGATAGCCAGTGGCATGCCTTCAACAAGGCGGCAAATACGCGCAATTTCCGCAAGGTGCGCTTGTGGCGAAAACTCATGCCGCACCTGTTGGGCGCGGGCGATAAAGAGTTCAACCGCGTCTCCAGCAGGCGCGCCCTCCTGCGAAACTTCCGGCAAAGACAGCCCGCGCAGGTCGATGACCTGCTCCCCCTGAATATTGAGGACCTCGCGCGAGGTCACCAACACCCGAATGCCGGGGGCTTCCTTCAGCAGCGCGACGACCATGGGAACCGCGCCCAGCAAATGCTCGAAATTGTCCAGAATCAGCAGCATGTGCCGGTGGCGCAGATGCTCGATGATCTGGTCGAGCGCCGATGCCTGATCGAACAGGCTCAGGCCAAGCGTGTCGCAGATGACGAACAGCGCGTGCGCCGGCTCCATGACAGGTTGCAGGGGAACGAACGTGACGCCATCCCGGAAGTGCTGCCGCAGCCGCAGCCCGGCCTCTACAGCCAGGCGTGTTTTGCCAATGCCTCCCGGCCCGGCCAGAGTGATCAGGCGGCAATCCGGGGACGGCAAACGCTGGGTAATGTACTGGAGTTCCGTTTCGCGGCCAATGAACGCATCAAGCTGAACCGGCAGGTTCTCGGTCACTGTCGTTCCATCCAATGCCCATCGTTTCCTACACGTAGTTTACGACATTACCCCCCTGTATGCACACCTGTTCTGTTATCGAGCGTCAGGTCGAGACGGATGTGGCCACACTGGCAAGCCGAATACGCCCATACCGAAGATCGCCGACTTTGAAGTGCGTGACTTCCGACCTGGACTACCTATCTCACTACCACAATTAATTCACACGTTTTTCACGCCTTAAGCTTGCCAAATAGGCTAATCTCTGACCAACATAGAACTGTGGAAACATTCCACACAGATGTAAAGCACTTTGGGAGGTAGCAAATGAAAAGGCTATGGCTACTGATAGTTTGTCTCGGCCTCATGTTGGCAGCATGTGATGTCGAGCAGACTACTGACATTTATCTTCAGGATATTCTCGACGTTCAAGATAGCGGTGAAACGATTTATAACAACGCTGTCCTTGCAATTGAATTTAGTGGCGACGAGGAAGACAAAGAGGAAATCGGTGACTTACTGAAGCAGTACCTCAATGACGTAAGCGATATTCGAGAAGAGGAGCGGAACTATAGCACCTACCTGTTAGTAAATTATAAACTTCCTATTGCGCTTGCAGACAATACTGAAAGCGCTTATCGGTTACCCGAAGTGCGCGGTAATATCTTCACCTTCGTAGTTATCGGCGATACATTGAATATCGCATTCAATAACGACCGCTTTAAAGAACTGGATGCGGCGCTATACAAGGAGTACTATCGACACCTAGAGTTTGAAGATTTCACGATGAGAGTGTTCCTGCATAATGACTTGCGGGATCCAGTTTCGATCACCCTGTATTCGGTATATGTGAATAATATGCCGGTTCCCTATAGCGCTACCTTCACCGCTGAAAGACGCGATGAACTGGAAGTGATTTTCTCCGATGTGCTACGGGATTCGGCAGTTACACCTGGCGAGACAGAAACCTCAGGCATAACCCTGCGGCAATTTGCCGAATTTGAGCTTGCGACAAAATAGGCATATTCGCCGCCGTAGGCAGGAACTTCGCAGAACAGCCTCAGAATTGGTGAGGCTGTTCTGCTTTGCAGGGAGTATCAGCAAATGTGTTACCGGATTTGTGTCCGCAGGTGAAGGCAGTAACGTTTAGTCTGTACTGCTTTTGCTTCGGAATCTGCTTCTGATTCCCGGCACATCTGTAAAGTCTCGCAGTGATGCAGCGCAGCCCTGCCTATCCACTTCATGCCGACTGTTGTGATGAAGCAGCTACCCCGGTCAGAACATCCGCCTGCTGATACGGATAGGCAAAGGCGTATCGCCCTGCTCCCAGCGTCAGCACCACGTTGCTGCCGTCCTGCGTCACATCATGCGCCGGTTGCCCGTTCACCAGTAGCCGGTTTTTGTCGGCGTTCGGAAGCACAACCGTTGCCGAGGCGTTGAAGGGGATGAGCACATCAATCGTAATATATCCCTCACCATCGAAGCGCCAGCCGCTTTCATACACACCGGCCGCCGAACGATAGCGGGCGCGCGCCCATTCGAGCGAACGATCCGGTTTGGGCGCGATGAGGGCATGGCGGAAGCCGGGAACGGCATCCCCCCGCGCGCACGGGTTAAGACCGCACATATCCCGGTACATCCATTCGACGATCGAACCATAAGCGTAGTGGTTGAGCGAATTCATTTTGGCAGATCGGGCTGAACCGTCGGCATCCGCCGGGTTGATTTTCGGAGCCCGGATCGAACCGTCCGGGTTGAGCGAGTTCCATCGCTCCCAGATGGTCGTCGCGCCCAGATTGACCGCGTACAACCACGAGGGGAAATCCTCGTTCAGTAACAGCTTGTAGGCGAGGTCGTTGGCGCCGATGTTCGACAGCACGCGGCACAGATAAGGCGTGCCGACGAATCCGGTTCGCAGATGGGTGTTGTCCAGCGCCAGCCGCTCGATCAGGTCGTTCTGGACGCGCTCGCGATGCGCTTCCGGGACAAGATCCATGAACAGCGCCAGCAGATAGCCTGTCTGGGTTGGCACGGCCAGACGGCCGGTTGGCGTAAAAAATTCCTGTTGGATCGCCTGCCGGATTTCTTCAGACAGTCGCTCATAGGCTTCGGCCTGTTCGTTTTTCCCAAGTACTTTCGCCGCTCTGGCCACCAGCCGCGCCGAATAGCAGTAGAACGCCGATGCAATGAAATCGTGCGGCGTGCCGCCCTTGCGCCATGACGGATCCGGCGTGTCCAGCGCCAGCCAATCACCAAAATGCTCGCCTTCCGTCCACAGCCGCCTGCCGCCCGATGCGTCATCAATCCGCCGGATATAGTCCACCCAGGCGCGCATGCTTTCGAACTGCGCTTCCAGAATCGCCACGTCGCCATAGAACTCGTACAGGTTCCATGGCAGGATGGTTGCCGCGTCGCCCCAGGCGGTCGCGCCGCCTTTGTTCAGGTTCACCATTGGCACGATATGCGGCACCATGCCGCCGAGCTTCGCCTGCTCTTTGGCAAGGTCATAGGCATATTTCGCCAGAAACGCGCTGACATCCATGTTGAAGCAGGCCGTGCCGGAAAAAACCTGAATGTCGCCGGTCCATCCCAGCCGTTCGTCACGCTGCGGGCAGTCGGTCGGGATGTCGAGGAAATTTCCCTTCTGGCTCCACATCGCGTTCAGAAACAACCGGTTCACTTTTGGATTCGATGTCTCGATCTCGCCGGTCGTCTCCATCTCGGAATAAACGACGCAGCCGGTGAAATCGTCGATGTTCAGCTCGCCAACCCAGCCCGACACCTTCACGTACCGGAAGCCATAAAAGGTGAAATACGGCTCAACCACGGCATCCGACCCATCGGCGATGTAGATATATTCCGCTTTGGCGGTTCGCAGGTTTTCGCGATAGAAATTGCCCGCTTGCAACACCTCGCCAAACTGGAGATGGATGCGGGTATCCCGCGGCGCGCTGGTTCTGAAACGCACCCAGCCTGTCATGTTTTGCCCCATGTCCAGCACCGTCTCTCCGGCTGGCGTGTGCAGCACCGCCACCGGCCTGAGCTCTTCATTGATGCGAACCGGCAGCGACCTTCTGGCCTCCAGCCGGGTCGTGCCAATGTCAATGAGGCGGACGGGGAAGGTCTGGCCTCCTGATGAAGGGACAGCCTTCGAAATACGCGCGTCATAGATTTCGCCGTCGAAAATATCGCTCGCGATGACCGGCGAAGGCTGGGCTTTCCACGATGAATCGCTGGCGACGACCAATTCACGTCCATCCTCCAGCGTGATGCGGATTTCGCAAATCAGCGCAAAGCGATCGCCATAGAAGCCCACGACGCCGCCGCCTGCGCCATAGCGCCCCTTGTACCAGCCGTTGCCCAGCATGACAGACACGACGTTCGTACCCTCGCCAAGCTGGCCGGTGATGTCGAACGTCTGGTACTGAAGCCACTGGTCATAGGCATTACAGTAGGGCGTCAGGCACTCGTTGCCCACCTTCCTGCCGTTCAACTCAAGGTGATAGAGGCCCAGACCACAGATGTAAGCCCGCGCCGAGACAGGCCGGGACGGAAGCTCGAAGTGGCGATACAGGATCGGATGCAGTTGCTTGTCATCCCAATCCGGCGTGATCCACTCCGCCTGCCAGGGCTCGTCCATCTTCGCCGTTTCAAACCACGCAACCTCGCTCTCGGCGCTTTCGGTTTCACCCCACACTCTAACCTTCCAGAAGTAACGGGTGCGCGGCTTGAGGGCAACCGGCGGGCGATATGCCAGGCTGTCGATGCCCCGGCCATCAACCCTGCCGCTGTCGAAGATCACCTGCTCGAACCGGTCGTCATAACTGACCAGCACCTGCGCGGCGGTTTGAACCGTGTCGTCAGTGTCCTCGACGATCCATGAGAAGGCCGGTTGGTCGATGGCAAATCCCAGAGGATTGACGACATGGTTGGTTTTGAGATGGCTGATTTTCACGTTCTACCTCGAAGTGTGGTGGAGAGCCTTAGTTGCAGACAGCCTGATAATTCTGCCCGAATGTCTTGACGTGTGCAGAAACTAACTATACACTCGATTCACACGTGTCAATTGACACGTGTCAGGACAATAATACACCGGATTCATGAAACGACGACCTACTCAAAAAGATGTTGCGCGTCTGGCTGGCGTCTCGCGTTCCACCGTATCGTACGTGCTGAACGATCAGACCCAGCTCAAAATCCCGATTTCAGAAGAAACCCGCCAGCGCGTTTTGCGGGCGATCGCCGAACTCGGCTATGAGCCGGATGCACGAGCGCAATCCCTGATCAAGGGCAATACAAAAATCGTCGGCGTGATCATGCCCGTCATCCACAATCCCTACTTCTGGGAGATGTTCTCCGGCATTTCCGTTGTGCTTCAGGAAGCCGGTTACAGCCTGCATCTCTCCCGCCATCCGCTGGATGCCCAACAGCAAAGCAACACGATCCGCGAACTGACGCGCCATCGCGTAGATGGCTTCATTCTTCTGGCGGCGGTCAGGTTCCTGCTGCCGAGCCTCATTGATGACCTGCGAAAAGCCGGTAAACCGGTCGTCGAGATCACGGCTAACAAAGCCGTGTTTGATCATGTGATCCACGATTATTCCAGCGGGACTCGCGCGCTCCTGACCCATCTGCTGGAACTGGGACACCGGCGTTTTGGGTTTGTCTACGGCGTGGCGCAGGAGATAGAAGGCTACGACCGCCTCCATACCTACCGGGAAGTGCTTCGGGAAGCCGGGCTGGCTGCCAATAGCGACTTTGAACTGCATTGCGGCGACAAGCTGGAGGACGCCTATCGCGCGGCCTATGCTCTCCTCAGTCGCCCGGATCGCCCGACGGCGCTGCTGGTGATCAACGACCTGCTTTCGATTGCCGTCATACGGGCGGCGAATGATCTGGGTCTGTCGATTCCCGGTGATCTCTCCGTCGCCGGTTTCGACGACATTCCCATTTCCAGTTACATCACTCCGCGCCTTACCACCGTTTCGGGGAAGCCGGAAGCCAGCGGGCGTGAAGCCGCCCGGCTGCTTCTCAAGCGCTTTGCAGAACCCGATCTTCCCCAGCAGGTGACGACTGTGGATGTCGAGTTGATCGTCCGGGAGTCGACCGGGCCGGCTCCATCAGGCAAAGGATAGCCATCCACATATGGCCCCCAAATAGGACAGGCGAACAAATACTTATGGTCAGCCAATCAAGAAAAACAGTAAATCAAATAAAAGAACAATTTTTTGACCCTGATAAA
>QGUR01000292.1 GCA_003242205.1 Chloroflexota bacterium
ATGCAAAAAAAAAGCCGCCGGAGGCCGCCTGCTCGTCAGGTGCATAGTTGTACCGCGCCCGTTCGCGACCGCGCAAGGGATCAGGTTGCCGGTGGGCGATAGTCGCGGCGCAAGAGCGAAAACAAAATCAGGTCGCCGGATTCGCTTTCTTCGTAGAACTGTTCGTGCTGCACGCCCTCGCGCTGGAAGCCGAGTTTTTCCAGCACGCGCACCGAGCGCATGTTGTCCGCCGAGGCGTCGGCTTCGATGCGCTTCAGGCCCATACGCTGGAAGCCAAATTCGATGATGGCGCGAATGGCCTCCGGCATGATGCCTTTGCCCCAATGGGCGCGGGCCAGATCATAACCGATGGAAGCGCGGGCGTCCTTGCGAAGCCAGTAGTTGTAGCCGCACATGCCGATGACGTGCTTGGGATCGTGGCGCAGCGTGATGCCCCAGCGGATCGAGCGCTTGTCCCGATAGTCGTTCGCGATGCCGCGAATCAGCGCGACCGCCTGATCGAGCCGCGTATAGTTCGCGCCGCCGTTGTATTTCGTCACTTCGTAATCGCCGCGAATGGCAAACACCGCAGGCGCGTCGGCGGGCGCCAGTTCACGCAGGTACAGGCGCGGCGTTTCCAGCGTTGGAAACTCGCCAAAGTCGAACAGGGCTTCGCTGTCCATCGGCTCCCGGATGTCCATATGGGCTGCCTAACGAATGCGCCGGTCTCCGCTGTTGCCCAACCGTTGGCGCGCCTGCTTGATGGTATCGGGCTTGAGGTTGTTTTCGGTAACGGCGGCGTAGAAGGCTTCGTCGTAGGTGCGAGTCTTGACGACGACGGGCATAGGTACGGCGTGCCCCATGATAATCGCCTGCTGTTTCGTGTCCAGCCTTGCCAGCACCTCGCGCAGCCCTGCCGCGCCGCTAATGCCGCTGAGCACGGCGTTGATGTCGCGCTCGTTGTCGAGCAGGGCGGTGACGCGCGTGCCGATCTGGCTCATGACTTCTTCGTCGATGCCGCTTGGGCGCTGGTCTACCACTAGCAGCGTAACCTTGTATTTCCGCAGTTCGCGGGCGATGATGCCGAAAATCGTCTGGCTGGCGATGCGCGGATCGAGGAATTTGTGCGCTTCCTCGATCGTGATGAGCAACTGCGGCGGCTCCAGCGCTTCGTCGCCGAGCGCCTTCTCGACGCGCTCGACATATTTCTCGTGAATGCGGCGGGTCAGGTAATTGGCGACCAGAATGTAGGCTTCCAGCGAGTTGCCGTAGCGCCCGAATTCCAGCACGACGCTGGTTCCGTTGTCCAGTTTAGTGAGGATCTGCTGAACGGTATCGCCGGTCGATTCCGGGACGAGAAACTCCCAGCGCTCGAAGCGTTGCAAGCGCCGCTGGAGCGCCGCCAGCGTGCCCGCTCTGGTCGGCGTTTTGGCCTCGATTTCTTCGATATCTTCGGCGGTGATCTCGATCAGCCGCCGTACCCACTGCTTGCCCCAGTGCTTGGAGAGCGTGTAGGCGGCGTCGATCATCGCGTCCGAAAGGCCCATCGTCTCGCGCAGCATGGCGATATCTTCAGGCTCGATTTCATCGTAGCCCAGCTTGACCTCGAAATCGGGCCGCACGTTGCGCCGCCGCGCCGATTCGGGATCGAGCGTGATGATGCTAACCTTGGTCGGGAAGAGTTGTTTCAGCCCTTTGGCGCGCGGGCCGCGTTCGTCGGTGACTTCCCAGCCGTAGTCGTTGTGCATGTCGAAAATCAGGTTGACCGCTTGGCCGCGGGCGATGATGCCCGCCAGCAACATGCGCGTCAGGAAGCTCTTGCCGGTGCCGCTTTTGCCAAAGACGCCGATGGAACGCTCGACCAGCCGCTTGAGGTCGAGGTTGATCTGCGTTTCTTCCAGTTCGAGCGGCGCGCCGACGTTGAAGTGGGTCGCGTCCTCGCGGCCAAACACGGCGTTGACGTCCTCGACGCTGGCATTGAGTACCGGCATGAAGTGGCCCGGAATGGTTTTGACCGGACGCGGGGCGTCTTCGGCGTCGTCAATCGCCAGCATGGGTGCGGCGTACAGCTTGCCATAGGCGGCAGTGCCGATATAGACATCGCGCAGGAACGGGTCGTTGACGATTTCGGGCGGGTCGCTCTGGATAGCGGGATTGGGGCTATCGAGCGCAATGTCGGTGATCATGCAGAAGAAACGCTTGTTTTCGCCGCGCACGACGACATAGCGCCCAACCGCCAGATCTTCAATCGTCTGCTGCGGGTCGAGCTTGACGACCAGCCCTTTGCTGAGCGAGCCGCCGACGACCACGCCGAGGCGCATACCCTCTTCAGCCGAATAGACGGACGCGCCGCGGCGCGTTTCCCGCGGGAACCAGTGTTCGAGGTTTTCTACGCCGTTGGTCGAGGTCATGAGCAATCATCTCTTCCACATGCAAAGCCATAGCTCGATTATACCCGCACACGGCGAATTGTACCCTGAAATGAGAACGGATGGTCTATAGAGAATCAGGCTGCGTCGTTGCCTCATTTGGAAAATGAGGCAATCGGTTCACAGCATAAGCCTACCTTGTCCACTGCTCCTCTATTCTGAATCTCTCGGTCCTTAAGACATGCAGCGCTATCATCTGCGAACCGTCAACCCATAGTCTGAGGGAGGCCGGGACGTGGACAACCACTTATCGCCTCGGCGTGCGCTTGGTTGGTTGCTGCTGATTTGCCTGCTGTTCGCTGGCAGTGACCGGACAATGGCCCAATCGGAATTCGACACCTCACGAGTTGACCAGTTCATTCAGGAACAAATGCGCGCGCAGCAGATCCCCGGCCTGGCACTGGCGCTCACACGTGGCGACGAGGTGTTGTATGTGCAGGGCTACGGCGAAGGCATTACCCCGGAAACACAGTTTTTCATCGCTTCGGTCAGCAAATCGTTCACGGCGCTGGCGGTCATGCAGTTGGTCGAGGCAGGGGAAGTCGACCTAGACGACCCGGTACAGACCTATCTGCCTGAGTTCTCGCTCACCGATCCCGGCATTGCGGCTCAGATAACGGTGCGACACCTGCTCAATCATACAAGCGGTTTGGCAGACGCGGGCTATGCCGGGAACCTGCTGCCGCAACCTTCAACCCTTGCGGAACGTGTCATTAGTCTGAGACAGGCTAATCCTGTTGCTGCGCCGGGGAGCGAGTTCCATTACTTCAACCCAAACTATGACACGCTTGCTCGTCTGGTTGAGGTCGTCAGTGGGCAGCCCTTCACCGACTATCTCCAAGAGAATGTCTTTACGCAGCTCTCAATGACCAGCACGTTCAGTGCCACTACATCTGTCGAAGCAAAGCAGCGCGCAGGCCAGCTTGCGCAGGGTCATATCGCCGTCTACGGCATTCCGGTCCAGCTTGACGAGCTGGATGGTTTCCTCGGTGGTGAGGCCGGGGTAATTACATCGGCTCAGGACATGGCGAACTATCTGATCATGCAGAACAACGGCGGTACGTTCCAGGACAAGCAGCTCGTTTCGCCTGAACTGCTAGCACAGATGCACACGCCGCCCGGCGGGATAGATAGTAACTATGCTATGGGCTGGCTGACTGCGGAATACGAGGGCATTCCGACGATAGAGCACAACGGCATTCTGTCCGTGTTTTACGCCGAAGTCGTGCTGATTCCTGAAACGGAACACGGCATCGCGCTGCTTTACAACGTCAACTCGCTGCCGTCGCAGGCCATTGCGTTTCCCCAGATCAAGGAGGGGCTAATCGACCTCCTTGTGAACCGCCAGCCTTCGAGCGGCGGCATAACTGTGCCTGTTTATGCCGTTATCATGGCAGCGATTACGCTGCTTGGGTTGGCGTTGGCTCTCCGCAGCATGGTACGGTTGCCGCGCTGGAAGGGGCGGCACGCGCATACCCCGGTCTGGCGTTTGATACCCGGCATCGTGTGGGCGTTCATGCCTATCATTATCCTGGCCGCGTTTCCGCAATTGTCTTCAATCGGTTCGGGCCGCATCTTTAACCGGCAGCAGCTTTTTCGGGCCGCGCCAGACATTTTTATCTGGTTAGGGCTTGTCGGGCTGCTTGGCGGCATCAACGGGATGGCACGGATCGTCACGCTCGTGCAGAGAGACAATCAGCGTTCAGCGTGACGGATAACGGGTTCGGCTCAGTCGAGACCAACCTCGTGCGCCTTTTCGTGGCAACGGTGGCACAGCAGGCGTACGTCTTCGTAGCGTTCGTCGGCGACGCGGGCATAGGACAGGTGATGCACGTCGATCAGGTTTTCGTCGCCATACCATGAATCGTCTGGCGCATGACAGCGTTCGCCCTGACAGCGGCCTTCGTGAAGCAGCATCATCGCTGCCCGCAGCTGCCGCCAGCGCGGACTTTGCAGATAGTCTTCATAGGGCAGGGCGCGCAGCCGCGCCTGCTCCTCCGGCGTTGTCCGGGTGACGCTGCGAAACCACAACGCATCGAAGTGCAGTGGATGGGTCAGGTCAGGCGACGCGCTGCCCGTTCTCTGGTCTGCAAGCGGGACGAAAGCCTGTTCCAGCATGACGCGCTGCGCTTCCAGAAACTGCTCGTGCTCGCGCAGGCCCGTTTCCTCCCGCTGCGCCGCCCACGCCTGTTCCAGCCATTCCGGCAGTGGATCGCTCGGCAATAGGTGGTGGGCGGCGCAGAAGGCTTCCCAGATAAGCCGGTAATGCGCCAGATACTGCGCCCGGTAGAACAGCCATGCGCGCCGGAAAAAGGTTTGCTGCCAGTGCGCGTAGGCGACCGCGACGGCACGAAAATCGTCGATTTGCCGGCGGCGACATTCGGCTGCCACGACGGGCAGAAGGAGCGTTTCGAAGCGGTAAAAGGTAAAGGGGATCATCATCCTGCGGCAACACATGAAACGGATGTTCTGTTGTCGCACCAAAGAAAAGGGAGCCAATGTGGCGCCCTTGTGAGTTGCGAACCCGGCAGCGGTTAACCGTCCGGACGGATGAGCGTCAGCACGTGCGACAGGCGTTTGAGATCGTTGGCCAGCAGATTGGCCAGCGTGCGCCCGCACCGAACGAGAAACTGGTAGCGTTCGTTCTCCGGATAGGCGTAGGACGCATAGCGCAGCGCGGCGGCGATCAATTCGTCGCTCGGCACTTCCGAGGCCTGCAGCACCAGCCGGAAATAATCGCAGCGTTGGGTGAAGTCGTAGACCTCTCCGGCGTGGCACAGGACGACTTCGGACAGGCTGAGCGGCGGGCGTGGCGGCAGGCTGTGAAACATCATGCCGTTGTAGATATAGCCGACGTTGAGCGCGCAGATTTCGACCGGCACCATGCGGTTGTCGCGCTGGTCCATCAGCGTGGCCTGATCGATGTTCGTCGCCATGACCAGCTCGCGCGCCAGCGGGTCGTCGTCGATGCGAATGGCATAGATCAGCCCGATGGCATAAGCAGACCCGTCGTCGCTGATGGGAACTCTGACAAATGCCCCGAAGTTGTGCCTGTCGTCAATCCGGTTGCTGCGCGTGCCGCAGTCGAACCCGGTGGTGCTGGCGCGCAGCACGCGCCCGACGATGCTGACGCTGTCCTCCATGAGCTATCTGCTCCCAATTCTGTGCTGACGCCGGGAACCGCGAGCCAGCCCCTTGGTTTGCAGCTTATCCGAGGCCTCGCTTTCGACACGGTTTTTCAGCATTTCGATGTTGATCAACTCGTTCAATTGCTGTTTCTCACTGCTGCTGACATAGGCCAGTTCGTCGGCGCGCGTCAGGGCATAGGGATAATGGCGGCGGCCCTGAATGGCGCACTGCGCCATCAAAATGGCGTGCAGGTCGTCGACCGCGCGTTTGTTGCGCGCTACCCAGAGCGGAATATCGACGCGCGCA
>QGUR01000015.1 GCA_003242205.1 Chloroflexota bacterium
CCGTACCTGCTCGCGCGTTTCGGTTTCGGTCAGGGGCAGGGCTCCCGGTTCGGAAGGACGCGGAGGCAGCGCGGTAGCCTCTTTCTCATCCAGCAGTTCCGGCGGAATGCCGCGTTTCGTCTCGGACGATGGAGGCGGCTCAGCAGGTTCATCCGGTTTCTCCTCGCGCAACGTTCGCTCCCGGCGATCCATCGCGACCAGATTGCGCGCGATCAGCACCAGCAGCGCCAGAGCGATGACCACCACGATCACCAGAAAGAGGTTGTCCATAAACGGCCACTCCCGGTTCCAGCCCCATTAAAGCGCGCCCATCAGTCTCCATTGTATGCAATGCCGCATTCTCGAAAAGGCGAGACGCAGCTTTTAATGTGCAAAGTCCGCAAAAGCGGTATGATCATGGAAGTAACGCACCGCGATTGCCGCGAAAGCATACATTCCCAATCGATTGCTGAATTCTGGCCCGCGACGCCCGACGCCACGGGGCAGGTTGGTATTGTGTGCCTATCGGGGCTTTAGCTTGCAGAAGACGCCAAAGGCATGTAAAATCGGGACCACTTGTGTAAAAATTAACAAGTTACGAACATCGGCTGCCGGCGCGATAAATGTCACATCTTGTGGCGTAACGCGCAACGCCCAGTGATACTCGCCCCAGAACCGTCTCAATCTAGCACGCACAGGGTGAACACGTTTCCTCGGATGCACTTGGGTTACAACGGGAAAAGTCAAGCTTATGAACGTCCGCAATCCTAATTCGTCTGGCAGGAGCAGTTCGGCAATCATCTGGATTGTGCTGGCTGGGCTTGCCATTATCGCCGGTGGGTTCCTTATTGCGACTCTGACGCCGTCTCTGCTACCGGCACAGGCTTCGGCGCAGGCGGTCGAGGTTGATGAACTGTTCCGCTTCCTGCTGACCATCGGCGGCGCGATCTTCCTGCTTGTGCAGGGCGTTCTGGCCTTCTCGGTGGTGCGTTTTCGCGCTCGCGCCGGCGATACCAGCGATGGGCCGCCGATTCACGGCAATACCACGCTTGAATTTGTCTGGACCGCGATCCCCGCGGTGATTGTTCTCGTCATTACGATTTACAGTTATCAGGTCTGGACAACGACCCGCGCTCCACAACCCAACGAAACGGTCGCGGGCGTCGTGGGCGCGCGGTTCGCCTGGACCTTCACCTACGATGTCGCGCCGGAAGATTTCCCCGCGGACGTGGATATCGCCCAGCTTCCCGAGAACGTGCAGGCAACGCTGGCTGAAAACGGCAGCATCCAGCTGGTTTCCAACCAGTTTCACACCTACGTCGGTCAGGATGTCCGGCTGGAGATGGTGACCGAGGACGTCATTCACTCCTTCTGGGTGCCGTCGATGCGAATCAAGCAAGACCTGCTGCCGGGGCGCGTCACCGAAGTGCGCTTCACGCCGATTGAGCCGGGCGTTTACCGCGTCGTCTGCGCCGAACTGTGTGGTTCCGGCCACGGCGATATGGCAGGTCAGATTGTCAACGGCAATCTCGTTGGCGGGTGGGTCATCGTTCATCCGGACGAGGAAACCTATCGCCGCGAATTCCTTGAACCGGAAACGCTGAGCGTGCTCTTCCCGCCGGAAGACCCGGTTGAGCTTGGCCGCCAGATTCTCGCCAGCGGCAGGTATCCGTGCAACACGTGCCATACGCTCGATGATCTGGGCTGGGTCGGCACGATTGGCCCCAGCCTGAACGGCATCGGCGCGCGCACCCAGCGGCTCGACGCGAGCGGCCACCCCGACATGGAAACTTACCTGCACGAATCGATCCGCAATCCGGGCGCGTATCTGGTGCCGGGCTTCGGCAATCTGATGCCGCAGTTCAACCCGGAACCGACACAGCCCAACTACATGCCAGAAGCAGATCTCGAAGCGGTGGTTGCATACCTGCTTTCGCAGACCGAATAGAACCTGAACGGGGCGCGGACACGGCTGCGCCCCACACGCTTTAAACCTTTATCGTGAAATGTCTGGGGGACGTGTGCAATGGCAACGATCTCGGCTCCAGTTGGCGGAGCGCAATTAGAACGACCAAAGCTGCAGATCAGCCAGTACCTACGCTGGAGCGTCGACCATAAGGTCATCGGCGTGCAGTACGGCGTCACGGCGCTGTTCTTCTTCATCATCGGTGGCATTCTGGCCATGCTCATCCGCGCCGAGCTGCTGACACCGGCGCTGGACGTAGTGGCGAACGGGCAGGAATACAACGTGCTGTTCACAATGCACGGCACGATCATGATCTTCCTGTGGATCATTCCGATGTGGGCGGCATTCGGCAATTACTTCGTGCCGCTGATGCTGGGCGCGAAGGACATGGCTTTCCCGTGGCTGAACGCCTTCGCTTTCTGGCTGCTGCCGCCGTCGGGTATTTTGATGTTGCTGGCCTATTTCATCGGGCCGCCGGAAGCGGGCTGGACAGCCTACCCGCCGCTGAGCACGCTCTTCAGCGGCGACGGCCAAACGCTATGGGCAGTCTCGCTGCATCTGGTCGGGATTTCCTCGATCCTCGGCGCGATCAACTTCATCGTCACGATCAAGAACATGCGCCCGGCCGGCATGGGCTATTTCCAGATGCCGCTCTTTGTCTGGGCGATGCTGGCGCAGGCGATCACCATTCTGCTGGCGACGCCGTTCCTGGCGGGCGCGCTGACGCTGCTCATCCTCGACCGCATCTCCGGCACGACCTTCTTCAACCCGGCAGGCGGCGGTGACGTGTTGCTGTGGCAGAACGTCTTTTGGTTCTACAGCCATCCGGCGGTGTATATCATGATCCTGCCCGGCTTCGGCGTCGTGTCGGAAGTGATCTCGACCCACTCACGCAAGCCGATCTTCGGTTATCGCGCCATCGCTCTGTCCAGTCTGGCGATTGCGATCGTCGGTTTCACGGTGTGGGCGCACCATATGTTCACCAGCCTGACGCCGGAACTGCGTATCCCCTTCATGATCACCTCGATGATCATCGCCGTGCCGACAGGCATCAAGATTTTTAGCTGGCTCGGCACGCTCTGGGGCGGCAAGATTCACTTTACCGGCGCGATGCTGTTCTCGCTGGGCATGGTGTCGATGTTTGTGATCGGCGGCATCACGGGTGTGATGCTGGCTTCGGTTCCGTTCGACATCCACGTTCACGACACCTACTTCGTCGTCAGCCACTTCCACTTCGTGCTGTTTGGCGGCAGTGTCTTCCTCATCTACTCCGCGATCTACCACTGGTTCCCGAAAATCACCGGGCGTATGCTGGACGAGCGGCTGGCGCGGATTCACTTCGTGCTGACCTATCTGGGCTTCTTCTTCACCTTCTTCCCGCAGAACCTGCTCGGTATGCTGGGCATGCCGCGCCGCGTCGCGGTCTATGCGCCGGAGTTTCAGGGGCTGAACGTGCTCGTCAGCATCGCCTCGTTCGTGCTTGGCGCCTCGTTGCTCATCCTGTTCTACAACATGTACATTTCGTTGCGGCGCGGCCAGATCGCGGGGCCGAACCCGTGGCGCGCCCTGACTCTGGAATGGACGACGACCTCGCCGCCGCCGGCGCATAACTTCATCGGCGATCCGGTTCCGTTCGATGACCCGTATGGGTACGGCACTGAAGCGGCCAAAGCCTACATCGACGCGATCGAGCGCCGCCTTGGCCCATCAGCGCCGTTAAGCACCGATCCGCGCCGCCATGAAGCGCCCGTCGCAGTGGGGGACTAAGGACGGATTGGCTTCGGTCACAGGCTGTTCGTAACGCGGGACATGTTCAGGGCGCACGCCAGCCATCGAGGCTGCGCCCTTTTGTACGCCAGGGAGTGAGAGTGTCGGGTTAGATGCAACAGGTGATGGAACAGCAGTTATCGCCACAGGAACTCCAGAAGCTGCGAAACAACCGCACCGGGTTGTTCGTCCTTCAGGTTTCGTGGATTCTGGTATTCGTCTCGCTGATCGTGATCAATCTGGCGACGCGGGTTAATTACCCATCGTGGCCGCCGCCGGGCGTCAGCGAGCCTCCGGTCGCCCTGCCCATCATCGCGACGCTGGCGCTGTTTGGAAGCAGTGTGCTGGTTCAGCGCGGCTACACAGCCTTCACCCAAGGCAATCGCCGGGCGCTGGTACGGCAGTGGACCGGAACGCTCCTGTTGGGGCTGCTGTTCATCGCCATCATCACTTACGAGTGGTTGAACGTGCCGGAGAACGCAGGCCTCTATGGCCAGTTGTTCCGGCTGATGACAGCTTTCCACGCCGCGCACGCTCTGGCGATCGGCCTGTTCGTCCTGCGAACGTTGCGGCGCGTCGCCAGCGGGGCCTACGACCAGAAGAATTTCTGGACCGTGGAAGCAACGCTCAAGTTGTGGCACTTCGTCACGCTGGCCTGGACGCTGTTCTTCGTGGTTCTGTACATTATTTAATACGGTAACATCATGGCATCTATGCACTTTGAAGGGAAGGGCGGCTCTATGGTGAGACCAGGTATAAGCCGCGCAGTGCCGATGGGCATCCTCGGATTTTTGACGGGCGCTTTATTGGTCACCGTCGTGCGCGCGCTGCAAGGGATGGAACCGGTGTGGGACGCCGGTGTTGCCATCGTGTTCGGCGCGTTCTTCAGCGCCGGGTTCTTTGTCTGGGGGATCGGCGGTTTCGACCCGCGGCTGAGCGCGCATGGCGACGAAGCGCATCACGCCGAGGAAGAGGAATCCATCGATACCGCGCCACCACCGGCTATTCTGACCCACACCATGTGGCAGATCAGCTTCGCCGTGTTGCTGCTCATGCTGGCGCTGGCGGCGATGGCGGCGCTCGGCCCGACGCTGATCACGACAGCGGATAGCGACGCCGCAGTCAATCAGATCGGCATGGTGCCGGTGGTTATCGGCAACACCGAGATTATCGTCAGCCAACTGGTTCTCTTTGTGGCATTTGTCGGCTTCATGCTCATTTCGCTGACCATTGCCGCCGGGTTGATCGGCTGGCTGATCACTTACCTGTCGCGCGGGGTGATCGAAAGCAGAGCCGGGGAAGCCGCCGCGCTGCCCGCCACGACCGAGCCGGCTGAGGCCGGCAGCCCGCGCCGGCTGGCGCTGTTCGTCGTCAGCTTCGTGGTTCTCTTTGCCGTACTTTATCTGCTGTTCTACTACGTGCTGATCGGCATGGTCATGCCAAACCCGCCGGGCGGCCTGCCTCTCGTCTCGGCAGTCAACGCACTCGTCTTCACGGTGCTCATTCTGCGCCCGCGCTGGGTGGTCATGGTGATCAGCCGGGTAGCCGGGTGGCTGGCAAACCTGCTGCGTTCGCGCAGCAAGCCGTATGAAGGCGTCCGCAAAATTCAACGAGGGAAACGCCCATGAGCGCGCATATCGATTACCCACAGGCAATCGACGAGCTTCAGGCAGAAGCCAAACGTCTCGACAACCTGAAGTTCGCGATGTGGCTATATCTGGCCTCGGAAATCATCATCTTTACGGTGCTGATCGGCACGTTCGTCATCTACCGGGTGAATTTTCCGGAAGCTGTCCGGCACGCGCGCGAAGCGGTGAACATCAACCTCGTTGGCTTCAACACCTTCCTGCTGCTGACGAGCAGTTGGGCGATGGTGCGCGGCCTGCTGGCGATCCAGCGCGGCCAGCGCAACGGCCTGATCAAATGGTTCGCGCTGATGAACGTGCTGGGTATCATCTTCGTCGCGCTGCAGGGCGTCGAATATCTGGAGCTGGCGCATCACGGCGTGACGCTGTACCAGTACGACACCAGCAATCCCGAATTGTATGAATTCGGCATGCGCTTCTATGCGCTGACCGGCTTCCACGGCTTCCACGTCATTGTCGGCGTGCTGTGGGGCCTATGGATTCTGCGCCGGGCGATGCGCGGCCGCTACACATCGACCACGTATGCCGGCATCGAGGTGTTCGGCCTCTACTGGCACTTTGTCGATGTGGTGTGGATTATCCTGTTCACGCTTATTTACTTGGTTTGACGCGCTCTGGCGATGTGCGTCGACTTTGCCCGAGTTCCATAATCAGGACGAACGATGGCAGACGAAGAAAAATTCCCACAGGAAGCACCGACTCCGATTGACCCGGAGAATCCGCCGGAGCCGATTGAGGAGATGCAGGCGAAAACCATCCGCGAGATTCGCGCGGAGACAGTCGCGCCAAAAGACCTGCCCGAAGGCGCACGCGAGCTTCGCGAGGCTGAAGAACCGGAAGCTGTTGCCCGCCGCCGCGAGATCGAGCAAGCTCTCGACCAGCCGATCAACGCGATTGAAGACGCGGTGAACCGGCTGGACCGCGACACAACGCCGCGCGCGCCCCGCGATGTGTTGGCGCACCCGGTGCCGGATACGACCAACATCTTGGGGCGCTGGACCGTGCCGCTGTCGATTTATGATGTGGTCTATATCTCGCTGGCGATCTTCACGCTGATCGAGCTGCTCATTGGCGAACTCTTCCCCGGCGGCGAGTGGCTGGCCGTGATCGTGCTGCTGGCCATCGCGGCGGTCAAGGCGTTCCACGTCGTCTGGTACTACATGCATCTGGCGTACGACAGCCGCATTTTCTGGTTGACGCTGGCGATTCCCTTCCTAATCGGCGGGCTGGGCCTGATCTTCCTCATGATCGTGCCGCCGTTTGGATACTGACCGGCGCTGCCTCCACGACTGAAGCAAACCCTCTCCCGGCTATGGAGAGGGTTTTTTGTTCCCAATCCGTCGCACAGGGCGTCAACGTTTTGCGAATGGGGCGGTTTGCGCTACATTGATGCCCTGTGTCGAAAATAGAGCCTTTGTATTTGAAGGAGTCGCCCCCGATGAAGGTCGAACTCACAGACAAGGTCGCCCTCGTTACCGGTTCAGCGCACCGCGTCGGCAAGGCGATTGCCCTGGAGCTCGCGCGCTGCGGCGTGCATATCCTCGTTCACTATCATTCCAGCCCCGAAGACGTCGTCAAGGAAACCGTGCGCGATATCAAGTCGCTTGGCGCGGACGCGTTTCCCGTGCAGGCCAACCTCTCGACGCCCGAAGGCGTGGACAAAGTGTTCGAGGCGATCAAAGAGCACTTCGGCAGGCTGCACATTCTTGTCAACAGTGCGTCGAACTTCCAGCGTCGCCGGCTTATGGACGTCACGCTGGACGAGTGGAACGAAACGCTGGCGATCAACCTGACCGCGCCATTCCTGTGTACGCAGCGCGCCGTCCCGTTGATGCTGGCAAACGATCCGCCTGAAGGCTGCATCATCAATATCGGCGACCGTGGCTCGCTCGAACCATGGCCCGACTACGCCCACCATGGCATCAGCAAGGCGGGCCTGCTGGCGCTGTCACAGGTTAGCGCGGCCTCGCTCGGCCCGCACATTCGCGTCAACACCATCATCCCCGGCGCGGTGCTCAAGCCCGAAGGCGTGCCGCAGGAACGTTGGGAACAGAACGCCCTGTCCGATCCGCTCCAGCGCCCCGGCACGGCGGAGGACGTGGCGCGGGCGGTCGTCTATCTGTGCCAGGAAGACTTTATCACGGGCGCGGTCCTGCGCGTCGATGGCGGCGCGCACCTGACGACGAGTTAGCGCTTCCTGCCCTGAAATCGCTACTCATTCCAAAGTCGGAACACCTCTTCGATAGTTCTGGCGATGTTCCTTCTCCGGTATACGCCTAGACTATAAAAGGTAATAGTCTGGCGGGGCCAGCACGCCAACGCGCACAGGAGGAAGCGCATCGTGCTTAAAATTCTCGCTCTTACATTGACCGCGCTGCTGCTGGGGGCTTGCGGCAGCGTCGCTACACGAATCGCCAGACAGGTTGTGTCGCTGGCGGTTGTCGCCGAAACCGCCCCCCTCGAAGCAACCGAAGCTCCGGCCGTTGGCGACCCTGCGCGGGGGAAAGCCCTGTTCACCGAAGTGCGCGGCGGCGTAACCTGTTCGGGTTGCCACCTCGTCGATAGCGATGCCCGCCTGGTCGGGCCCGGCCTGCTGACGGTGGGCGAGCGCGCGAAAACCCGTGTCGAAGGCATGCCGGCGCAGGCGTACCTGCGCGAATCGATCGTCAATCCCAGCGCGGTGGTCGTCGCCGGTTACTACAACATGATGCCCGGTTCATTTGCAGACCTCTTCACCGAGCAGGAAATTAACGATCTGGTGGCTTACCTGATGTCGCTAGACGGGTAGCACGACGCCTTCCGGCCTGCGAGGAGACGCCCCGCCGTGCGGCGTCTCTTTTCGTTTCCTACAACTGTCGCGCATTATCATCCCATATTCAGGTTTGCGGCTTACAATGCCGTAAAAATTGCCGTTCTGAGCCGGGTGGAGACATCATGCGGACAAAAGTTTTTCTTCTGGTCGCGGCGCTGGCAGCGGTCGCGCTGGGCGCGGCAGCCCTGCTGGCGCAAAATGACGGAGAGACAAACGTGCAAGAGCTTCGGTTTGCCGGCAATCCTCGCTACCCGGCCCCCGACTTCCCCGAAGGGCTGGACTGGATCAACGTACCCGCGCCGCTGTCGCTGAACGACCTGCGCGGCAAGGTCGTGATTCTGGATTTCTGGACTTATGGCTGCATCAATTGCATCCACATGATCCCGGTGCTGCGCCGGCTTGAGGAGCAGTATCCCAATGAACTGGTCGTGATCGGCGTACATTCGGCCAAATTCGAGAACGAAGGCGTGACCGAAAACATCCGCGAAATCGTCCAGCGCTACGAGCTGCACCACCCGGTGATCAACGACAACGAATTCATCGTCTGGCGCACGTATGGCCGTTATGGCGTCAACGCCTGGCCGACTTTCGCCATCATCGACCCGCGCGGCAACATCTACGCCGTACAGCCCGGCGAAATCCCGTTCGAGGTCTTCGACCAGCACATTCGAGGCATGATCAGCGAATTCGACGCGCTGGGCGAGATCGACCGCACGCCGGTCGAACTGGCGCTGGAGGGCGAGGGACAGCCTGCCGGCGTGCTGGCGTATCCGGGCAAAGTGCTGGCCGATCCTGACGGCAACCGCCTGTTCATCGCCGACACCAACCACAACCGCATCGTGATCGCCGATCTCGACAACTATCAGGTGCTCGACGTGATTGGCAGCGGCGCGCGCGGTTTTGATGACGGCGATTACGACACGGCGACCTTCAATAAGCCACAGGGTATGACGCTGAACCCGGCGGGCGACACGCTCTACGTCGCCGACGTCGAAAATCACGCCATTCGCGCCGTCAACCTGACCGAACGAACGGTGACGACCATCGCCGGCACAGGCGAGCAAAGCTACATTCGCAACCAGATCGGCGCGCCGCTGAGCGTGGGCCTCAACAGCCCGTGGGATGTGTTGTACGGGCCGAACGACATCCTGTATATCGCCATGGCCGGGCCGCACCAACTCTGGTCGCTGGATCTGAATCAGGGCGTCATCATGCCGCTGGTGGGCAGCGGGCGCGAGGGGCTGGTGAACGCCGCTTTCATGGACTCTGAACTGGCGCAGCCAAGCGGCCTGCACCTGCATGACAACCTGCTGTATTTCGCCGACAGCGAATCGAGCAGCATCCGCGTCGCCAATCTGGAGACGGAGACGGTCGACATCGTCGCCGGGCCGCTGGAGAACAACCTGTTCGCGTTTGGTGACGTCGACGGCAAGGTGGGCGTGTCGCGGTTACAGCATCCGCTCGGCGTCACCGGAGACGAAAACGGCGTGATCTACATCACCGACACCTATAACAGCCGCATCAAGCGCATTGACCCGGACAGCAAAACGACGACCACCGTTTTCGGCGTCGGCGATCACAGCTTCCGCGACGGCGGGCCGGACGAAGCGGCGTTCTACGAACCGGGCGGGCTGGATTACGCCAACGGCAAACTCTACGTGGCCGATACGAATAACCATGCCGTGCGCGTGATCGACCTTGAGACAAACATCGTCAGCACGGTCGCTTTCCCCAATCCCGAAGCGCTGCAAATGGAGGGCCGGATCACGGTCGCAGGCGGCAATCAGGCGCAGGCCATGCGGATCACGCTCGACGCGCAGACAGTCGCGCCGGGAGCGGGAGAGATCGTGCTGCGGATCGCGCTGCCAGATGGCTACAAGATCAACGAGCAGGCCCCTTCACAGGTGCAGTGGAACAGCGCGAACGGCGCGATTCAGCTTGAAGACGCCGGCCACTCCCTGCCGGTCCGCACCAGCGAACTGCGCGTGCCGGTGCAACTGACGGAAGGCAGCGATACGCTCACAGGAGCGCTGAACCTGTATTACTGCGAAGCAGTGCGGGAAACGCTCTGTTACATCGACGACGTGACGGTGGAAGTCCCGGTGACCGTCGCGGCGGAAGCAACGACCAGCGAAATCGTGGTGACCAGAGAAATCACGCCGCCGGAGATTGCGGTTGGCGGATTGTAATCCCAGCCCTCGACTCCCCGCTCCAAATCCGGGAAACAGGATTTGGAGCGGGGAAAAGCAATCGGAAATCGCCAGAGACGCCGTAGCAACTCCTCCCGCTGCAAAATCCGGCGATTCCTGAGAGCCGGCGTTACGACGCGCCAGGGAAAATTCCCATACCGCAACGCCCCGCATGAAAGACACAAAATCACCCCCGATTTACAGGGCTGCGCGTGGTTAGAAAACCCAATTTAACGCGCATGGTTACAAAAGAAGTAAAAAATTCTCACTTTTCCCCCGAAAAATACGCGCCTTAAGTCCGAAGCCCTCGCATTGCCGCTACACTAAAGCTGTTAGTTTTGTCTGATTTTCGTATCTTTCTGGAGAGAGGACATGTTCAAGAAGCAGCGCCGGGTGTTGGTGGCGCCGTTGCTCGTATTGCTTGTATCGGCGCTATTTGCCAGCCCGGCGGCGGCGCAATGTTCGCCCAACGGTACTGCCGGCAACGACGACATTACGTGTACGGGAACCCACACTCAACCCGTGAATACCAGCACGGGCAACGACATCGTGCGCATCGAAGGCCAGGTGTTGAGAGTCATCACGCACACCGGCGACTCGCTCACCGTCATCATCGCGCCGGGCGGGCGGCTGGACACGACATCACCGACCAACGACGCCATTCGTTTCACCGGAAGTGGCTCGGTCACCACTCAGGGCGACATCAGCGCCGGGCTAACGGCTATCAACATCTTAGGCTCCGATGGAAGCATCGTGAGCGAGGGCAACATTAGTGCCGGTCAGGATGGCCTTGTAATCGCCGGGGACGGCAACATTACGAGCACAGGCAACATCGACGCCAAGCGGTTCGGCATTCTGCTCGATGGAATCGGAACTATTACCAGCACCGGCGACATCACCACCACCAATAATGCCGCGATCATGAGCTTCAGCGGAACTATCATCAGCACCGGGAACATTACCTCAACAAATAGTTACGGTATTCGACTAGCCAGTGGCAACATCACCAGTACCGGCGACATCAATACTGGAGACCATGGCATCTCCATTTCCTCTGGCGGCGGCAATATCACCAGCACCGGCAACATCACTTCCACACACGGCAGTGGCATTTACCTGCAAGGCGGCGGCGACATCATCAGCACCGGCGATGTAAGCGGCGAGCAGTATGGCATCGCCATTCTAGGGGGCGGCGGCAATATCACCAGCACCGGCAATATCACCTCCACACACGGCAGTGGCATTTACCTGCAAGGCGGCGGCGACATCATCAGCACCGGCGATGTAAGCGGCGAGCAGGATGGCATCGCCATTCTAGGGGGCGGCGGCAATATCGTCAGCACCGGCAACATCACTTCCACACACGGCAGTGGCATTTACCTGCAGGGTGGCGGCGACATCATCAGCATCGGCGATGTAAGCGGCGAGCAGGATGGCATCGCCATTCTAGGGGGCGGCGGCAATATCACCAGCACAGGTAATATCAGCGCAGCTCTGGGCGATGGCATCCGCGTCGAAGGCGATGCCATCCTGACGAGCGTGGGGGATGTTCAAGGTAACAACACAGGCATCTACATCGACGGCAACGCCACGATAATGAGCGTGGGCGATGTTCACGGTAACACCATAGGTATCCTCGTCACCGGCGACGCCACCCTGACGAGCATAGGTGATGTTCATGCCAACGGCGTTGGTATCCTCGTCGCCGGCGGCGGCAAGGTGACAAGCGTGGGTAATATTCGCAGCACCGGCAGCGGCATCCTCGTCGAAGGCGACGCCACAATCGACGTACAGGGCAGCATCAGCAGCGATGGTAACGGTATTCTTGGCGGTGAGGGCGGCCAACTGCTGCTGATTGATACCGTCGTGACCGGCGGCAGCGCGGCGATTCATACCGCCGGCGGTAACGACGCGGTCTTCCTGAGCGGCAATAGCCGGATTGAAGGCGATATTCGGATGGGCGAGGGCGATGACACCGTGCAGATTAGTTCCGGCGCGCGCGTGAACGGCATCATCTATGGCGGCGAGGGAGACGAAACCGAAGGCGACCTGCTGATCGTCGGCGACGCCACCTACTGCCGCGACCAGCACGACAGCTTCGCAGACTATATGAATCAGCGCGCGCTGATCGCGAGTATCAATCCCGACGACGCTACCTTCACCAGCGAGGGAGAGACGTACACCATCCGCGAGTTCGAACGTCTGGAAAGCGGCCTGCGGCTGCAGCGCTGCCACCACTTCATCGATGACGGGCGCATCAACGCCTATGACCTCGGCGCGTCGGTGGCCGGCTACTGCAACGTCGAGGAGGGTGTAAACCTGTGGGCGATTGCCGCCGATGGCAGTGGCCAGGCGGACGTGAGCGTAAGCGGCGCGCAGATGCGCGCAGCGCTGGAAGCGGCGGTCAGCAGCGGCCAGCACCAACTCATCGCCGAAGGTGCGCTCGGAAGCAGTCTATGGGCGCTGGCCTCGAACGAGTACCAGTTGATGGGGCCGGACATCAACGAACCGGGCAAGATGTATTCGTTCATCTTCGCCCCCGACCGCTGCGGCGAAGGCGCGGCGTTGTAGGTAGCTTCTCAGCTCAGTCCTGACCTGAAAACGCGCTCCCGTACGAACGCATACGTGGAGCGCGTTTTGGTCGGGGCGTCAGGTAAACACGCCGTATAGCGGATTCCCCACGCGTAAATACAAGCAGGGACACGTCTCTGTGTCCCTGCTTTCGTTCATTGGTTTACGACAACCAGATATCACGCCGGCGAGTACAGCGCCAGCAGATTGCCTTCGGTATCGAGGAAAGTGGCATAGCAGCCCGCCGCGCCCATCGAGGTCTTGCCTTCCACGACCTTGCCGCCGGCCGGTTCGACGCGCTGGAGCACCGGCGTCAGATCCGGGCTGGCATCCAGATAGACCAGCGGGCCGTGGTCGCTAGGCGGAAAGTTTTGCGTCTGGTTCAGAGAAATACCCGCCGCGCCTTCCGCGTTGCCGGGAAAGAGCGTGGTCGTGCGGCGAATATCATCGGTCGAGATTTCGGTCGGCGGCAGATCGAAGACTGCCTGATAGAACTTCATCGCGCGTTCCAGGTCCATGACCGGAATTTCGAACCACACAGCCTGAATCATGAAGCACCTCTCTTTGCACAGCCGGATAAGAACATATGTTCTGCAACAGTATAACGCCATTGAACGCCATCGTCAATGAATCAATACGGCTCACAAAAGTTCGAGAAAATTTCATACCATTTTGTAAGGTCACACCCTTTGCTATAGAACAAATTTTCTTATATCCTGTTTCAGGTGGTTGCGCCTTCTCATCTCCGGGGACAAGAGAATAGCCGGTGGCAATACCACCGGCAGCCAGCCTCTTCCGTATTTCCTTTGAACAAATCGCCACATTCGCCGAATCTCTAAGTGTCAGACAAGGACATGGAGGAGTAGTGCGTGGAAACCTTCGCTGTATCAGGCGGGACGACAGCGGCCAGCGACTACGCGATTGACGTTCGGAACCTGCGTAAGTCTTATGGCAAAGTCGAAGTGCTCAAAGGGGTGAACTTTCAGGTTCGCCGTGGCAGTTTGCTCGCCCTGCTGGGACCAAATGGCGCCGGCAAGACAACCACCGTACGCATCCTTGCGACCTTGCTCAAACCAACCTCCGGTACGGCCTACATCTTCGGCCACGATATCGTACGCGAGGCCAAGGCAGTACAGCAGTTGGTCAGCCTGACCGGGCAGTTTGCATCCGTCGATGAGGAGCTGACCGGGCGCGAGAATCTCGTCATGATCGCGCGTTTGCTGGGCTTTCCCTGGCGACAGGCCCGGTCGCGAGCAGACGAACTCCTTGAAGCATTCGATCTTGCAGAAGCAGGCAACCGGCTGGTGAAGAATTATTCAGGCGGCATGCGGCGACGGCTGGACATTGCTGCCAGCATCGTCGTCGCCCCCGAAATCCTGTTCCTGGACGAGCCGACCACCGGGCTGGACCCGCGCAGCAGGCGGCAGGTATGGGAGATTGTGCGGTCGCTACAGGCCGCCGGAACGACCGTGCTGCTGACGACGCAGTACATGGAAGAAGCCGACCAGCTCGCCGAGCGCGTCATCATCATCGACCATGGCACGGTCATCGCCAACGGAACCATTGGCGAGTTGAAAGCATCGGTAGGAGCCGGCACCGTGCGCGTTCGCCTGCACGACCCGCAGCAACGAGACGCCGCCGCTGCGATTCTCGCGCAGACGCTGGGCGTTCAGCCCTATCTTGAGGCCGATCCCGCTGCGCTATCGGCGCAGGCGTCTGATCCGGAACTGGTCGCCTCCACGCTGACCAGACTCACCGGTTCGGGCATTGCCGTGAGCGATTACGCGCTCGGCCAGCCGAGCCTTGATGAAGTCTTCCTGGCCCTGACCGGCCAGCCTGTCGAGGATGAAACGCACCAGACTGAGGAGGTCGTATAATGAGCGCCACCCAAACGACACTGCCACGCATGGCCAACGGCGGCGCGTTGAACGCCGCGTTCACGGTTCGGGAACGCCCGACACGCCCAAACGCGCTCGATGCGTCGCTGACGTTCGCCTGGCGCGCGATGCTCAAACTCAAGCACGTGCCGATGCAGTTGTTCGACGTCACCATGTTCCCGATCATGATGACGCTCATGTTCACCTATCTGTTCGGCGGCGCGCTGGCCGGTTCGGCGGGAGAATATCTCCAGTTCCTGCTGCCGGGCATCTTCGTCATGACCGTGGTGATGGTCAGCATGTATACCGCGGTCGCGCTCAACACCGACGTTTCCAAAGGCATTTTCGACCGCTTCCGCGCGTTACCATTCTGGCGGCCCGCCGTGCTCGTCGGGGCGCTGCTTGGCGATACTATTCGCTACGGCGTCGCGTCGCTGGTGGTGATTGTACTCGGCCTGATTCTGGGTTTCCGGCCCGCAGGCGGCATCGTTGGCGTACTGGCGGCGCTGGTGCTAACGCTGGCTTTCGCTTTCAGCATCTCGTGGATCTGGACGGTGCTTGGGCTGCTGATGAAAACGCCTGAATCGGTCATGATGGTCAGTTCGATGGCGACATATCCGCTGACTTTCGCCAGCAACATCTTCGTCGACCCACAGACCATGCCAGACTGGCTACAGGTTTTCGTCAACTTCAACCCGATCACGCATGTGGCGACGGCGGCGCGCGATCTGATGCATGGCATGCCGGCAGACATCACGCCGACGCTGCTGTGGTGCGTCGCGCTGATACTCGTGTTCGGGCCGATCACGATGTATCTGTTCCGCAACAAGAACGCGCATTAACCTACGCGCCGGTCATGATGGCCCGCAAGATAATGGCCGCCAGCAGGCCAAAGCCCCAGATATAACTCCCCATCGCCGGGCGCTTGCGGGCCGTCATTTCCACATAGACAAAAAACGGAAGCGCGAGCGTCGCGCCCAGCCCATAGATCAGGTGGACCTCTTCGGCGGGGCGAAAGCCCATGAGGTACATCGTGAGGCCCAGCAGCATTTCAACTACCATCAGGCCAAGCACGACAAACGTCCCTCGCCGGAACGCGCGCGTGACATCGCCGCGCCGGATCAGCCCGATGTAAATGGCGATGACGAACATAAGGATAGCGACGCCCAGACCAACCTGACTCAACAGGTTGTGGGCGTCGCGCAGAAATAGATAGAGGTTGAGGTTCAAAGCGCCGTCCGATCAGTACACAGGTAAACAGACGCCCCTACCGCGCCTGCTGTGCATGCGCCGAAGCCGGGGACGTTTTCGCCGGTTCGTCGGTGGCCTGCGTTGCCAGCAGGAAACCGACGAAAATCAGGATGACGCCGAGCATCTCACCCGGATATTTCAGATCAGGCACACCGAGCCGGATGAGCGCGCCGCCCATCGCCGGGAACAGCGCCCCCGCTGCGATCAGCCAGTTGCCAAGCATACGATTGCGCAGGATCTGTTTGCGGCGGAAAAGCCGCGCCGAGTAGAGCGCGCCGCCCACCAGCGCGACCGTGCCCCAGATGTTCATCACCGGCACGAAGCCACGCACGCCGCCCTTCTGCATGACCTCGTTGGTGATCGACACCAGATTGACGCCCGGATACCACGCGCTGCTGTCAAGCGGCGTCAGAAACAGCGCCCACGGCAGCGTCATCAGCGACACGAGGATCAACGCCATGTGGATGTTGCGGGCGATGTTGCCACGGCGCACGAGCAGGTAAATCGTACCCTGCCCCAGCCAAGGCGCGACTGCAATTGCGCCCGCCCAGTACCACAGGCTGTAAAACAGCGGGCTCCACGTCACCGCCAGCACGGCCTGGCCAACAGCGCCGAGGAAATACAACAGCAGTCCGATCCCCCATGCCAGCAGGTGAGGGCGATGTTTTTCGTGCCAGCGCCGCAGAACCATAACGGCAAACACCGCGCTGACGACGGCGGTAATCAACGAGAAAACCAGCGAAACGGTCAGGCTGTCCATAACACATTACTCAACTTTCACAACCCGGTGTGTGAATTGTATCACTTGCAGACGCGCCTTCCCACCCGCTGTTGCGACGTCCCGTTCAGACGCCATAGAGCCGCCCGCCTTGACTCATCAACCCAACTCGCATAAGATAACGATGATTGGGAGCGCTCTCAGAAACTATGAAAGCATCGCAGAATAGCAGTAACACCGTTCGCCCGGCCAACCTTGAGGATATTGCCCGCAAGGCCGGGGTTTCTCGTTCGACAGTCTCACGGGTGATCAACAACGAGCCTTACGTCAGCGAGCGCACGCGGGCTAAAGTGCAGGCGGTCATCGAAGCCGAAGGGTTCAGCCCCAACCCCGCCGCCCGGATGCTGGTCACCCAGCGCACCCGCGTCATCGGTGTCGTCATCCCGCATACGCTGCTCGTCACCTTTCAGGATCCATACTATTACCCAACCCTGCTGCAAGGTGTATCCGAAATCACCCATGCCCGCGACTACGCCACGCTGCTATGGTGGGGCCAGTCGCGCGATGAGGAAGAGCGCTTCACCCAGCGCCTGCTGCGCCAGAACCGTCTGATGGACGGCCTGATTCTGGCCTCGGCGACCAGCAATGACCCGCTGATCGAGAAGCTGGTCGATCTCGGCACGCCGTTCGTCATGGTGGAGCGCCCGGCGCGTTTTCAGGATCGCATCAGCTATGTCAGCGTCGATAATGTGCAGGCGGCTCAGAACGCCGTCTCCCACCTGCTCAGTCTGGGGCGTAAGCGCATCGGCACGATTACCGGCGCGCTCGATAACGTCGATGGTCAGGACCGGCTTGTCGGCTATCGAAACGCGCTGGAAATGGCCGGCGTTCCCTACGATCCCGCGCTCGTCGCTGAAGGCCGGTTTACGCACCAGTCCGGCATCGTCGGCGCGCGCAAGCTGATCCGGGAAAACGTCGACGCGATTTTCGCCGCCAACGATATCACCGCCATCGGCGCGATACAGGCGATTAAGGAAGCCGGCCTGCGCGTGCCAGAGGATATCGCCGTGATCGGCTTTGACGACCTGCCCAGCTCGGTGCAGATCACACCACAACTGACCACCGTGCGCCAGCCCATTCAGCAAAAGGGCATCACGGCAACCAGCCTGCTGCTCGATCTCATCGAGGGGAAGATTGAAGGCCCGCAGCATATCCTGCTGCCCACGCAGCTTATCATCCGCCAGTCATGCGGCACGATCACGTTTTGACCATTTCGCGCTGACGTGTACGGACGCCCGGCATGACCGGGCCGCCAAACAAAGAACGTTAACGTTCTGAGAGCGCTCTCAGAAAAAGGAGGGGCCGTGCGTGGCAATTCAAAAACTTCCCTACGCCTTGGCATTCGAGCGCTGTTTCTTTTTTTGCTTGCCTGCTTAGCTGGCTCAGGAGAATTATCGGTGACAAATGCAGCTTCCCCAACACAGGCCACGGTTTCTCGCCCGGCAGCGATTCCTGAAGCGGCGTGGTCGCGCCCCATCGGCCTGCCCCATGAAAACCCGGGGCGTCCTCGCGTGGACGTCCCCATGATCGACGATGGGCCGTTCAACGGCGCGCCGCTTGGCGGCCTCGGCGCGGGCGCCATTGGCCGCACCTACGCGGGCGACTTTGCCCGCTGGCATCTCGACATCGGACGGCATCACTACGAAACCATCCCCGCCAACCAGTTCAGCGTGTTCGCACGGCAGGGGGAACGCACCATCGCTCAGGCGTTGTGGACCGGCCAGCCTTCTACCGGCACGCTCGGCGCATGGCAGTGGAATTATCCGGTCGGTGCAGGGCATTATTACGCCCTCTACCCGCGGTCGTGGTTCGTTTACGACTGGGATGCGCTGCCGCTGGAGCTATCGGTCGAGCAGTTCTCGCCCATCATCCCGCACAACTACCGCGAAAGCAGCTATCCGGTCGCCCTGTTTGTCTGGACGGCGCGCAACCCGACCGCCGAGCCGGTTGATGCCGGGCTGATGTTCACGTGGCAAAGCCTGCTTGGCCTCGGCTATCCCGGTGGTGGCCAGTTCAATACCGCACAGACGGACGAGATTGGCGGCGCAGCAGTTCGCGGCGTGCTCATGCAGCACCGCGACGTGACCGCGGATTACGAATGGGGCGGCACTATGGCGATTGCAGCGCTTGAAACGCCGGGCGTGACCGTTACCTACCGCAGCCGCTTCAACGCCAACGGCGACGGGGCCGACATCTGGAGCGATTTCGCCGCCGATGGCGCGCTGGACAACGTTGATGACCACACCCCCGCCGCGCCGGGCCATGTCATCGGCGCGGGCGTCGCAGTCACCTTCCGCCTTGAACCGGGGCAAACGATTGAAGTCCCGTTCGCGCTGGCGTGGGACCAGCCCGTCATGAGTTTTACCAACCAGCAGACCGGCGAACGCACCGACTGGTACAAGCGCTATACGGCGTTCTACGGGCGCGAAGGCAACCACGCCTTCGAGATCGCGCGGGACGCGCTGGCCCAACGCAATGAGTGGCGCGCGCAGATTGTCGCGTGGCAGCAGCCCATTCTCGATGATCCGGCCCGGCCACTCTGGTACAAAACAGCCCTGTTCAACGAACTCTATTTTCTGGCCGATGGCGCGACCGCATGGGAGCACGGGCGCGTCGGCGAGCCGCCCCGTAGCCCGGATGAGATGGGTGGGTTTCTCTACATCGAGTGTTATGACTACCCATTCTATGCGACGTTCGACGTCGACTTTTACGCCTCGTTCGCCCTGCTCGAACTTTTCCCGGAACTGGAGCGCAGGCTCATCACCGACTACGCCGCGACCATCCCACAGTCGAACGAAAGCCTGCACCGCATCACCGGCACGGGTGAACTGGCCCCACGCAAGCTGCCCGGCGCAGTGCCCCATGACCTCGGCAGCCCGTTCGAAAGCCCATGGCTCATCACCAACGCCTATAACTATCAGGACCCGAATCGCTGGAAAGACCTGAACGCCAAATTCGTTCTGCGGCTGTACCGCGACGCGGTGCTGCTAAACGATCCTGATCTCATTACCAATCACTGGGATGCGGTCGAACAGGCCATGGCCTATCTGCGCGCGATGGATCGGGACAATGACGGGATACCCGAAAACGAAGGCATTCCAGACCAGACCTATGACACCTGGCCGGTCACCGGCGTCAGCGCTTACAGCGGCAGTTTGTGGCTGGGCGCGGTCGCGGCGTCTGGAGCGATGGCGCGGGTTGTCGGCGACAGCGAAGCCGCCGCCCGCTACGACACGCTGCTACGACAGGCGACGGAGGTTTACGAGAACGCCCTCTGGAACGGGACGTATTACCTGTACGACAGCAGCGACAGCGGTTATCACGACAGCATCATGGCCGACCAGCTTGCCGGCCAGTGGTACAGCGACTTCTATCGAATCGAACTGCTGCCGCCCGACCGGGTCGAATCGGCGCTGCGTACCATTTTCGACTACAACGTGAAGCGTTATGGCGACGGGCAGATGGGCGCGGTCAACGGCATGCGGCCCAACGGCGAGATCGACCGGAGCGACCTTCAGAGTCAGGAAATGTGGGTTGGTACGACCTATGGCCTGGCCTCGTTCATGCTCAATCGCGGGCTGGACGAAGAAGCGTGGGCAACGGCCTACGGCGTCTATCGCGTCACTTACGAGACCAGCGGCCTGTGGTTCCGCACGCCGGAAGCATTCGACGTCAACGGCAACTACCGCGCCAGCCTTTACCAGCGCCCACTAGCCATCTGGGCGATGGAAACCGCGTTACGGCTGCGGCGTGAATGAGAAACAGGGGACAAGCGAAATAAACGGAAGCGCGCCGGCGATGTGCCGGCGCGTTCGTTTGCTTTATATACCGATGAGGTGTGCAATTCCCAATCTGGGAACCGGACCTGTCGATTAGACAGGGAATGAATGGATATTCAGTTGCCACTCGTCAAGTACAAGCATATAAGCTCGCGGCCCCCTTTCTCCCATTCATTACGTTCCTCATTTACATTATAGAGTCAATTTCCAGACCGAGTCAATCAGGTCTGAAAAACACACACATTCTGTAAGCGCGCTGCTTACCGCAGTGTAGCACCGCTTTGGCGCGCCGTCATTTGGGTTCGGGAGGGCTAATACGCCCGTCGGCCAGCGCCGCGCGAAATGCTGCGATTGTTTCAGCCACCCCGGCCTCCAGCGAGGTCATCTCAACCGGGCCAATCGCCTCGGCCAGTTCGTCAGTCTCAAGCTCGGTTGGGAACGGTAGCGCGGTTTCGTCATAGGTTATCGCCGCCTCCGGCTCGGCAGCCCGGATAGCGGCGACGACTGCCGCCGTACCGGCAAGCGTTCCCGGCGGGTTGTAGACGGCGGCCCGATCAAAATCGCTTTGCAGCGCCGCGCGCGCAAACAACCTGCCAATGTCGCGCCCGCTGTGATAGAGCATGACGCCACCAAAAGGAATGTGATATGGCTGCCCGGCAGCGGCGGCCAGCATGGCGAAAGTCGGCGCGGATGTCAGGCCGAAGTCGCGCCCCAGTCCGTAGACAACATACGGCCGCAAAGCGATGCTGCTGATGCCATGATCCAGATGGTAGACACGAGCCGTTCCCTCGTTCGCCAGCTTCCATACGCCATACAGCGTACGCGGCTCGAAGGTGAGTTCGGGGCTGTAGGCGGCGATGCTGCTGGCGTAAGCAAGGTGTTTGATACCCGCTGCCAGCGCCGCCTCAAACACATTCACCGTGCCGACGACATTAACCTGCGCGCCGAGAGTAGGGTTCGCTTTTGCTGCCGGAACCTGCAACGCCGCCAGATGCACGATATGCGTGATTTCATGACGTTTCACCAGTTCGATCAGGCCCGGCGCGTCGAGGATATCGCCTTCGACGAGCGTGACTTTCGCCAGATCTGAGCCAAGGATCAGGTCAAGGCGGTGCATGTTTCCCGGCAGGTCGAGAGCGACGACCTCATGGCCGTCGTCGAGCAGCGCGCGCAGCGTCCACGCGCCGATACAGCCTTTTGCGCCGGTAACAAGAACTCTATTCATCACTATCGCTTTCGGTACACGGAAAAACCCGGCGTCCTTTTTACCGCCATGACGCAGGAGACTCCAAACGCATCCCCTGTTCTCAGGCCCAATACCGCCGGAAGGAGGGATTAGAGAGGGAAAAACATCGCCTGTTTTGCTGCGTAGGGCTACGCGTTCCGGCCCCTCTCCACAAAAGGAGAGGGGCCGGGATCGAGGTTTTCACGAAATCATGTCGGGCGTCAGGTGGTCAACGCGGTTGATATAGCGCAGCGCCACGTAGCTGTCGTAAATGTCGATGCGCGTCATGGCCGTGTTGTGATGGTGGAACCAGATCCGCTGGCTGGGAAGCTGGTTGATCAGCGCTTTGATCAGAGCGTCAATGAACGTGCCGTGCGAAACAATCGCTACCCGGCAGTCAGGCTCGTCCTGCGCCAGTTGCTGGAAGAAGTTGGCCACCTTGATCGCGCGACCGTACGCAGCGCTGATCTCTTCCACCGTGCCAGTCCACCACCCCTCATCGGTGATGCCGTCGCTGATTTCAAAGTTCGGAAATTCTTCGAGGATTTCCTGACGCGTGCGACCGGGATACCCGATGATCCCGCGCTCGTCCTCATATTCCTGATAGACGCCGCCGTGCTCGTGAATATCCACCCACACCTTCGGCCGTAATCCCGTCGCTTCGTGAATGTAGCGCGCCGTCTGCAACGAGCGATGCATTGGGCTGCAATACAGACGGTCGATCTGAAAACCTCGATGGCGACGTGCTTCCGGTTCGCGCCGCCCCAGCGCGTCGACAATCGCGTCCGGGTTATGCCCCTCACATAGATGGCGCGCCAGTGCCCGCGCCTGTTCGTGCCCCAGTTCGGTCAGCGGCGGATCGTAAACCCGATCCTTGCTGTTGATGATCATGCTTGCGTTGTTCTTCGACTGAGCATGCCGGATGATGAGCAGTTCCATAAGCCTCCCTCTACAAGCCGGTCGCGCCTGCTTCAGCTCTGTGCCGTAACCCCGGCAGGCGCGCCGTACGTCTCGTTGTTCAGCGGCCAGTTAGGCCGAACGTCCATATCAAGGTCATCGCGCAAGCCGGCGATATAACGGTAATAGCCGGCAGCCGCGATCATGGCGGCGTTGTCAGTGCACAGGTTCAACGGCGGGTAGCGCACCGGCAGATCGGTCGCGGCGCGCATGGCATTGCGTAGCGCGGTATTGGCGCTCACCCCACCCGCCATGAGGATTTCGGTGACGTTGTAGGCCTTTGCCGCGCGCGCGGTTTTTTCCACCAGCGCGTCGACGAGCGCCTTCTGGAAACTTGCGGCAGCGTCATTCACCGAAATATCCGAGCGCAGAACCGCATGTTTTTCCGCGCCTCGCTCGCGCCGCCGCGCCGCCGCCGAAGGCATCACCGTGACCTCGCGCATGACGGCGGTTTTGAGGCCGGAAAAACTGAAATCGTAGCTTTCGTCGGTTCGCGCGCGCGGAAATTCAAAGGCGGTCGGGTTGCCCTGCTGCGCCGCCTGCTCGATGTTCGGCCCACCCGGAAACGGCAGGCCAAGAATGCGGCCAACCTTATCAAACGCTTCGCCCGCCGCGTCGTCCAGCGTGCCGCCCAGCCGTTCGTATTCGCCGTGTCCGGTCATGAGCAGCAATTCGGTGTGCCCGCCTGAAACGATCAGCACCAGCACGGGAAAGACGATCTCGCGCACCGGCTGCGTCAGCCAGAGGGAATAGACGTGGCCTTCGAGATGGTTGATGCCGAGCAGCGGTTTGCCGGTCGCCAGCGCCAGCCCTTTGGCATAGTTGACGCCCACCAGCAGCGAACCGACCAGCCCCGGTCCACGCGTCACGGCGATGGCGTCAATACGGTCAAATGTCAGCCCGGCGTCGCGCACGGCCTGCTCGCCGACGACGCCAATCGCCTCGACATGCGCGCGCGAGGCGACCTCAGGAAAGACGCCACCATAGGCGGCGTGCAGGTCGATCTGCGACGCGACCACATTCGAGATAATCGTTTTGCCGTCCTGCACCACCGCCGCCGCGGTTTCGTCGCACGATGTTTCGATGCCGAGAATGATCGTCATCGGGAAACGCCCCCTGATCTAAACATTGCCTGATAGCTGGCGCGCGCCTGCCGGGACGCCCGCCCCGCGCACCACGGGCAAACGCGCCAGCGCCGCCCCCGCAAACACCCACCAGAACACTTCAGTCGGGAAGATGTAGCGCGGCAGCGCCAGCAGAACGAGATGCACCAGCGTCGTATACACGATAAAGCCGAGCAGCGGCAGCGCCACACGCCAGCGCCGCCGGTAAAGCCACATGCCGGCCAGCCCCGCGGCCAGCGCCGTGTAATGGAAAACGTAGATGGCCAGCTTCGGCCAGAACGCATCGCCACGCAAGATACCGGCCAGCCCGGAAAGCGTTCGGTCTTCACGCAGCCACGTCAGCGCCAGTTCCTTCAGGCTTTCGCCGGGGAAAAACACCGTGCCATGGGGCTGAAGATACGCCCCCGCCAGCTCCGTCACGCGCTTCCGCAGGTAGCCAGCCGGGTCGCTCTGAATGGTCTTTTCTGCTGCGGCGAGATATGCCTCCTGCCTGTCTTCGATGTCTGAGCTAGCCTCCGTTGAGACAGCTTCAGCAAGACGGGCATCAACATCTTGAGGGCTATCCCAACTGGTTGCGCCAATGTAGAAGAATGCCGCAAGCCCCTCTCCCGCTATCACGAAGCGATCCCAGCGAACGAGGTTGTAAACAGTCCACGTTCCCACGGTCATGGCATAAATAACGAGCAGCAAAACAGCCCGTTTCAGCGCCGCTTTCGGCGCATAGCTGAGCAGCAGGTGCACCGCCAGCCCGATAGGAAAGAGCAGGAACACGGCCCGCGTCAGCGTCGCAACGCCGAGCAAAAACGCAACGATTGCAATCCGGAATGGCCAGCCTGATGCCGTCCTGTCATTGCCGGTGTGCGCTGTATAGAGCGTAAGCGCCGCCGTCACCAGAAAGATGTAGACCGTCTCGGTGCCGATGATACTCGCTTCGACAATAAAGGCCGGCGAAACCGCAAGCGCCCCCGCGCTAAGAAGCCCCGCCAGACGCCACCCGGTCAGCGCCAGCGCCAGACGATACGCCAGAACGCAGGTCACCGCACTCAGGATCGCCTGAAGGATGCGAACGGCAATCACCGCCGCTTCCGGCGGCAGAATGGCCTGAGCAATCCCAAGAATGATCAGATACACGGGAGGAACGCCCAGAGTCGATACGTCGACTGTCATGGTTCCGGGCTGCTGACCTGTCACCAGCGTGTAACCATTCGCGAGATACCATGCGCTGTCGCCCCCCGTGTCCGTATATGGCGTTGAAGGCGAACTCGCCAACCCCACGAGCAACCGCAATATCAGCGCGATCAGGAAAATCGCGATCAGAATACGTCCGCCTGCCTGACCGGCGGCGATTTCATCATCGTATTGCACGAATGTCGCTTTCAAGCGCATAGAGCGCAAAATCCGTGCCGGGAACACGTGCCGCCAGCCGGAATCTTGGGTCGTTTTCATCGCCTACATAAATCGGATCGAGCGCAGGGCGGTCGGGCGGCATCAACAGATAATCGACCCCATATTTTTCCGCCACCATCAGGACAGTTTCACGATCCTCATGCGGAATCATGACCGAGCGCATGTCGAAAAATTTCAACATGAACGGATCCTGCGCCATCAGAATGATAGCGCCATCCTCATTGGTATCCGGAAGCGAACGGGCAACCTCCACAACGCGCTCGATATTGGTCATATGGGCAACCGTCCAGCGCGCGTCCGCTCGCACCAGTTCAACCGCATTGGCTGCAAGAAACACGAGCGCCAGCAGCATTGCCCCGTTGCGTATGCCGCGATTCATGCCTGCATGGTCAAAGGCGTATCCTGCGAGCGGAACGATCAGGGGTATCAGCGTTAAGTACGCCTTTTTAAAGCTCCCGGCCTGACTCTTATAGGGTATCAGGATTGGATAGGCGATGACAAAACCGATCAGCAGCACCAGCGCGGGAGCCAGTACCAGCCAGCGCTCCCGCTTCTCACGCCTAAAAAACAACAACCCACCGCCAACAACCGCCACAGGCAAAAAAACGTCCAGCGTTGTATAAGCAAGTTTGGCGGCGGCAGCAAGCTCAAACGCCCGTTTGCCGATGATTTCAGCAGCAGACTGGTTTGCCAGCATCGTCTCAAGCGTGAAATCCCGATCGTAAGCGTAGTGATCCAGAACACTGGTGAAGAAGAACATATGCCGCGCTTCAGCGGTCGTCGGGATGCCAAGCACCTGAATGTTACGCATGATCCACGGCGCAACGACGATTGCCGCTGCCGCGATGAACGCTACTCCACCTGCCCAGTAGAGGGTTTTCTTCTGCACAAACGCATAAATAACCAGCACGACGGCAACCATCGGCACCAGCAGCAGCCCATCATTTCGCGTCAGGTAGGACAGCCCGGCCAGAACGCCGCTGGCAACCAGCATCCACAACCGCCGTCTGGAAAACCCTTCGGTGAGCAGCAGCACGCTCCCGCAAACCAGAACCGCGTTTGGAACCGTCGTATCGGTACGCAGGGAATTGAGAACAAATTCCGGAAGCAACCCGACCGCAGCGGCAGTGAACAAACTCGACGTAAAGGACACGCCAAGCTGCCGCGCCGCCAGATAGCCAATCACCGGCAAAAGAGAACCCAGCAAAATGAAGGGGATCAATGCCGTATGGACACCAACGCCAAAGAGCGCCATCGGCACTGCTGCCACAGCGCTGGTCAGCGGCATCCAGTGATCTTCCGGATGGACGATGCTCTCAGGCGGATCGCTGTACATCCAGACGTAATCGAAGGTAAAGCCTTCACCCTCGACAAGACGGCGCGCCACATTGAAGTAATGATTTGGGTCGGCAACGCCGGGATGCTGGATAAAAACAAGCAACCCGACGCGCAACGCCAGCGCAATCAGCACAATGACGAGCAGCCAGCGACGCGTTTGTGATTGGTGCGAGGGTGAAAAAAAGCCCATGCAATCCGCAAATTTAACCGGCAACGCGTCGCATTATAGCCCTTTTCATTCAGCCTTTTTAGGCTGACGTAGCCGCCTGTGGGCTAGCCGCCGGTTCCACGCAATTCGGCGATGGCTTCACAGGCCGGGCAGGAACCATCGGGCCGGAAGATGGCATAGCCAGCCTGCGGATCGTCCTCGAAGTTGGAAAAATCGAGATTCCAGATGATGACGAGATCGACCTGAATATCCTCGCGCTCGGCGATGATCTGAATGGCGTCACGCAGCCATTCGGCCTGTT
>QGUR01000293.1 GCA_003242205.1 Chloroflexota bacterium
CTTGGCGTACGCACCAATTAATCGTTTTTGAGGGTGAAGGTCATGGCTGGCGGAAACCCGAAACGATAGAAGCCTATTACGAGGCGATCCTGCGCTTTCTCAACCGCTACGTGCTGTACAGCTAAGCGCTTCACTTCTGGCTCCTCTCCGGCGCTCACAAAGCGCTGGAGAGGGGCAGATAGACACAGGTTTGAATGTTTCCCGATGGCCGCCTTAGCGGCGTTTGGGCTTATCCCCCGGAGGTGTGTACGGGGCGTCGTCCGGATAGGGCGGCGGAAAGTCCGGCGGCTCGCCGAAATCGCCCCGGTCGCGGTAGACGTAGCGCACTTCCCTCACGGTTTTGACCTTCACCCGGTCATCCAGCCCGAAGATTTTTTCCGACACGACGCCGATGATGCTCATGATGAGCGCGCCGGCCATCGCCCACGGGAAACTCTCGACGACGAGGCCTGCCCCGCCCAGCACCAGCCGCGACAGTTCGGCGGTGAGCATGAACATCAGGCCGTTGATAACCAGCAGGAACAGGCCGAGCGTGAACAGGATGAACGGGCAGGTGAGGAACGTCAGAATCGGTTTAACGATGGCATTGACCAGACCGAAGATCAGCGCAATGCCCAGCAGGATCAGCATTTCGTTCTGCCGGTCGGAGCCGACGATATGGATGTGCTGCGGAAGCACCGTGACGACGACCGCCAGCGCAAAGGCGTTGATGACCATCCGCAGCAGAAAATTCTTGAGCATACTTTCCCTCGCGCGATGAACGAGGGGCGCAGCAGTTAGCCGCGCCCCTCGTCGTTAGCTTCAGCGGCGAGTGTTTCTGCCGCCGCGCAAGATCAGATAAATCACCAGCAGGATAACGACCGCGACGACGATCACCACCAGTATCGGGATCAACTGGTTGACGTCCGCCGTCTCGCTCTCGACTTCCATCGGCACGAGCGTGCCGCGCGGCGTCGCCGTCGGCGCGGCCTGCGTCGGCTCCGGCGCTCCTTCAGTCGGGGCCTGCGCGATGGTCGTCGGTTCGACTTCTTCGGTCGCGATGGCCGTCAACTGCGTGTCGATGGTAGCCTGCGCGTTCGCGGTAGCCTGTGCATTTTGCGTCGCTTCCTGAGCGGCCCGCGTCGCGGCTGCGCTTTCTTCCTCTGCGCGTTCGGCGGTCGCCGTCGCATCGAGTTCGATCTGCGCTTCCGCCGTCATCGTCTGGCGGGCATTCTGCGTCGCCGTGGCCTGCGCCATGCGGGCGGCGCGTGTCTCCTGAGCGGACGCTGTGCCTTGCGCATTGATTTCAGCCTGAGCCACCAGCGTTTCACGAGCGTCCTGGGTCATGGTCGCCTCGGCCTGCGCGGTCTCGGTGGCTTCCAGTTGCGCGATGCGCGTGACCGTGGCGATCAGTTGTGCCTGCCGGGTGGCCGTCTGGCGTACCTGAGCCTCGGCGGTCTGGGTGGCCTGTTCGGCCTGCGCGGTCTGCGTCAGCCGGGCTTCCTGTGTTGCCGTCGCCTGGCGCTCCGCGGCCTGCGTCTGGCGAGCTTCGGCGGTACTTGTCGCCGCGCTCTGCGCCGTTGCCGTTTCGCGGGCGGCCTGTGCCTCCAGCGCCTCGGCGGTGGCAGTGGCCTGCTGCTGTGCTTCCCCGGTCGCAGTCGCGACTATTTGCGCGGCGATCATCTGAGTGGCGGTTGCGCCCGCGGCTTGCGTCGCCGCGGCCTGTGCCTCACTCGTCGCCGTTTGCTGGGCTTCGGCGGTCGCGGTCTGCGCCGCTTCACCTGTGACGGTCGCTTGCACAACGTCCGTGGCAGTTGCGGCAGCCTGCGCCGTCTGTACTGCGGACTGCGTGACGCTGCTTTCAGTCGCCGCCAGCGCCACTTCCGTGCCGGCGATGCGCGATGCTTCGGCCTCGGCAGTAGCTGTTACCTGCGCGCTCAGTGCCGCCTGTGCTTCGGCGGTGCTCCGGCGCTCGGCGTTCTGAGTGGCGCGGAATTCAAGCGTCGCCCGGAACGAAGCCGTACCTTGCGCGTTGATTTCAGCCTGTCGCGCCTGAGTCGCCTGCACAGCGGCAGTGTCTTGTGCTTCGGCTTCGGCCTGTGCGAAGGCCGTACCTGTGGCCCGGCTTTCCGCCGTGCCGGTGGCAGCGAACGCGAGTTCGGTAGCGGTGGCGTCAGCCGCAACCTGCGTGTGATGGGCAATCGTGGCTTCGGCGGCCTGAGTCGCCTGCGCGACTACCGTGCGCGTCGCCGGGATATCGGGCGTCGGCGAGGGCGTATTGGTCGGCACAAGCGCGGTCGCAGTCAGCGAAGGCCCGCGACCAACCGTAAAGTTCACCGTCGCGCTCGACTGCATGTCATTCGCGGTTGTCGCGACGACGCGCAGGCTGTGATCGCCCGGCCCCAGTTCCAGCGCGTTGAGTTCGATGTCCCACGGCGCGCGCGTTTGCTCCGGCAGGGCTTGGCTGTCGAGGAAATAGGCCACGCGGACAACCGGCGTCTGGCTGATGAACGAGATGCCGACGGTGCGATCTTCTTCGATCACTTCGCCTTCGCTCAGATTCTGGAAGACGGTTACCGGCGGCAGCGCAGCTACCGTGAACAGGATTTCACCCGTCGTGGCGACGCCGCTGGCGTTTTCGGCTCGCACCGTCAGCCGCTTGTCGCCCGGCTCGAATGCCATCGGATCAAGCGTCGCCCGGCTTATGATGATGTCATCCGGCGGAATGGAAATGCTTTCCAGCGCCGTGCCGTTGATCATGAAGTCGATGCTGGTCACCGGCGTCTGGCTGGCGACGACGTTCACCTCGATCTCGGTGACTTCGTCAACTTCCTGCCCGGCGGTCAGGCCGTTGATCGTGATCTGCGGCGGCAGCGCCGCGACAACAAACGGCACTTCCAGTGTGGTTACGCCACCACCCTGATTAGTCGCCGTGATGGTCAGCGTGTGCTCGCCCGGCGTCAACTCCATTGGCCGGATATCGAAGGCGTAGGGCGCTTCTTCTACTGTGGTCGAGGGACCATCGTCAATCCGGTAGGTAGCGCTGGCTCCGGGCGTCTGGCCGCTGATGTCGAGGATGACCGTCTGCACGCTTTCGACAGGTTCGTCGAGATTCGCTTCGACGATCACGCGCGGCGGCAGCACGCCGATCTGCATGTCAAACGAGGCAGACCCGGTATCGCCGTCTTCGTCGGTGGCGGCAATGGTGAGCGGATGCGTTCCCGGCGTCAGCGTTTCGGGGTCGATGATGAAGGTAAACGGCGGCTCGGTGATGGTCTGTGGCTGGCCGCCCTCGCCGATGGTCACTTCGACCTCGCTGATCGTCTGGTCGGCGGCGATGTCTGGCGTGACTTCGGTGACCTGATTGATCACTTCCGGCAGCAGCGGTGGCCGGATAATCGGCACCGGAATCGGCGCGCGCAGCGTCGCGTTATCAAGCGACGTGCCTTCTGGCGTGGTCGCCTGAAGGACCAGATCGTATTCCGTGCCGTCGGCGGGAACATCCAGTTCCAGCGTCAGGATGTACTGGCTTTGCAGCAACGCTGCCAGATCGGCGTAGATACCGGCAAGCTCTTCCGGCGTTGGCGATTCGACAAAACGGGCGTTCGTACCTTCAGACAGCGCTTGCAGATACGTGCGGTCGATGCCATAGCCGAGGCCGATGGTGTAGAACGGCACACCGCGCAGCCGCGCCTCCTGCAGCGCCGCATCGCGCCCGACCTGGCTGACGCCGCCGTATTCCGCGCCGTCGCTGAGCAAAATCACGGCCCGGCGGCTCGACGGCGAGGCGGCGGCCAGATCGACCGCGTTGTAGGCTGCCTGATAAAGCCCGGTTCGACCACCGGCGCTGATGGACTCGATGGCGGCATTGAGCAGGGCTTTGTTGGTCGTGTAGTCCTGTACCAGATTGAAGCGGTGCGAGAAAGTATAGATCGCAACCGAATCGTTGGGGCCAAGCGAGTCGACGAACAGTTGCGCGGCCTCGATAGCGCGCTCGATGGGCTGGCCCTCCATGCTACTGCTGACGTCAATGACCAGCACCACCGAGATATCAAGTTCGTCGTCGGTGATATTTTCGACGCGCACAATCCGCGCCTGCGGCGCCAGATCGCCAACAATCTCGAAATTGGTTTCGCTGAGGCCGCGCACCGGCTGGCCAATGGAATCGAACACCGTCGCATTGATCACCACCGTGGGCAGGTCGGTGGCGTTAACGCCGGTGATCTCCACGCGGGGAGCGGGGTTGTCCTGCATGGCCCCGTGTACGGCTGACAGGATGAAAATCAGTGTGAAAAGGAGGATGAACGACTTTTTCACTAAATTGCTCCCATGGGGTCGCAAGGAAATAAGCAAGTATAAGCGTCGCCTGAGCGACGTGTTTTGATCCTGTCTAATCTTAACCCCTTTCCTCGCCAGCGCAATCAGTCTATGGTAGTTCGTTGGGACGAATATTCGATTGGATTGCAATTATCGCTTCGATGGCGACGCGCGCTTTTGTTCCGGCGGCGGCGGGCGCTATAATTCCGGCGTCGTGGCTGAAGCGAAAGAAGGAATCGCATCGTGGAGCTTTCACACGAAGAAGTGCGGCGGATTGCCGAGTTGGCGAAGCTCGACCTGACGGACGACGAAGTCGCCCTGTATGCCGGGCAACTTTCCAGCGTGCTTCAGTATTTTCAGCGTTTGCAGGAAGTGGACACATCGCATGTCGAGCCAACGGCATCCGTGCTGCCGCTGAGCAACGTCTTTCGCGAGGATATTGCCGAAACGCCGCTTGATCCCGACGAAGTCATACGTAACGCGCCGGATGCGGTCGATCACCAGTTCCGCGTCAGCGCCGTGCTTGGCGACGAATAGGGCGGCCCGGTCGCCCGGATATGCGCCAACATTTCTAAGCGCATTGCGCTTCATTCGCGCGTCCGGTATAGTCTCCGTTGCTTCTTTATTTCAAAGGGGATAACAGGATGCAGCGATCGGAAAGCGGCCACGCCAACTATAGCCCGACCATCGAAGCCTGTATTCGCGCGTGCCTTGCCTGCATGCGCGCCTGCGAGTATTGCGCCGATGCCTGCCTCAGAGAAGAGCATATCGGCATGATGGCTGAGTGCATTCGCACCTGCCGGGACTGCGCCGATATTTGCTCGCTGTGCGCGCGGCTGATGGCTCGCAACTCGGATTTGTTCATGGAAATGTGCCGCGTCTGTGCGATTGCCTGCGAGCTGTGCGCCGAAGAGTGCGAGCAGCACGATCATGACCATTGCCGCCGCTGCGCCGAAGCCTGCCGCCAGTGCGCCGAAACATGCCGTCAGGTCGCGCAGGAAGAAATGTAGTCGCGCTACGCGCAAACCCGTGCCGTTAGGCGTTTCAACTTCTGCCGGGGGGCAATGAAGTTACTTTTCGTCGTTTCGTCGCTTGACCTGACCGCGCCTTTCAGCGCAACGCCCGCCTGGTGGCAGCTTATGAAGGCGCTCTATGAGATCGGCGTCGATGTTATTGCCACGCCATATCAGGGGCCGGCCATCGAGTCGCTCTGGTGGCGCGCCGAGCCGAATCCCGCCCGCTGGCAGGGAGATGCTTTCAAGGTGGCGCGCGATACCATCAGACGCCTGCGCCCGCAGGGCGGCGCGCCTGCCGCGACAACCGGGACAACGAGCGGTGAATCGCTTTCCGACCGCCTCGTGCGCCAGACGGCGCATCGTCTGATCGCACCGCTCTGGCATCGCCATCTCGACCGCATTTTGACGCAGCAGCCGGATATTGACGCCGTGATCGTGCTGACCGCGCCGCTGAACCACCTGACGGGCGTGCCGCGCGATCTGAGTGCCCGGCATGA
>QGUR01000294.1 GCA_003242205.1 Chloroflexota bacterium
CGTCGGGCTGCACCACCGAGGTCGATGCCGAAGCCATCGAAGCGATTCTCGCGAATCCATCCGCGTACCACCTGAGCATCTACACCAATGAATTCCCAAGCGGCGCGATTCGCGGGCAGCTTCTGGGCGCGGGCAGTTAAGCCGCATAACCGGGTTTGAAGTAACGCATGAGGGGCCAACCGGCCCCTCATTTCGTTGCTGGCCGAAGTGTGTGATTTCCGGCTGGCGCGTGGAAGGCGGGATGCGGCATAATGCGTCTGTCGCAATAGAACAGGTGTACCAAATGCCCGAGCCGTTCAAGAACCACTTCCATCCGGGTTTCACACGCGCGCTGGCCAACGCGATTCGCGCCGTTTATCCCGCTTTCGATACGGAGGCTTTTTTCGCCAGCGTCCACGACGAGCAATGGGAAGCGCGCGAGTTGAAAGCGCGCATGCGCCACATGACGGTATGCCTGCGCGCGTTTCTGCCCGACGACTACCGGTCGGCACTGGCGATCCTGCGCGCGCTTGAGCCGCCGCCGGATCGCTATCGACTGGCGCTGTTGGTCCTGCCCGACTTCGTTGAGGTCTACGGCCTCGCTGACTGGGATGCTTCCATTGCCGCGCTGGAACAGTTCACGCAGCAATCGACCGCCGAGTTTGCGGTACGCCCGTTTATCATCGCCGATCAGCCGCGCATGATGGAACAAATGCTGCGCTGGGCCGGGCATGAAAACGAGCATGTGCGGCGGCTCGCCAGTGAGGGATGCCGTCCGCGGCTGCCGTGGGGCGTGGCGCTGCCTGCGCTCAAACGCGATCCGACGCCTATCCTGCCGGTCCTCGAACGCCTGAAAAACGACGAGTCGGAATACGTACGGCGCAGCGTGGCCAACAATCTGAATGATATTGCCAAGGACAATCCGGACATTGCGCTGGCCACGTTGCGGCGCTGGAACCGCGAGCATGGCGAGGGGGTTCGTTGGGTTGTGGCGCATGGCCTTCGCACGCTGGTCAAGGAGGGTAACCGCGATGCGCTGGCGCTGTTGGGCTATGAAGCCGATGGCGGCTTTGCGCTCAACGATCTGACGGTCACGCCGGATACGGTTCGGGTTGGCGAAAATATCACGTTGCGGTTCGCCGTCGAGAACCGGGCCGGAGCGCCGCTCAACCTGATGATCGACTATATCATTCACCATGCCCGCGCCAACGGAAAACGCAGCCCTAAAGTCTTTAAACTGACCAAACGTACGCTTGCGCCGGGCGAGCGGGTGGAAATTCGCAGACAGCACAGCTTCAGGCCGGTGACGACCCGCCGCTATTACGCCGGGGAACATGTAGCGGAAATCCAGATTAACGGCGTGGTCTGCGGCAGCGCGCCCTTTATGCTGGTCGACGCGCCGGATGGCGAACGGGCGTAGGCCGCCGGTTGCCACATAAACGCCTAACGGCATCACCTGATTTGTGGGGTGCTTGGCCGCCGCCTGAATCGAGCATACTGTTTATAGCGCCTGCATCGATTCACGGAAGGCGGATATGGCCGGTACGATCGAGACAAACACTGGCGACGACACCGGAAAACTGGTCCGGCTCTGGTGGCGCAAGCAGATCACAGGGCTCCTGATCCTGATGGCGATTTTGTTCGCGTCGGCGGGCACGCTCTCGTGGCCGGCTGGCTGGCTCTATACCGGCGTTTATGCCGCGACGATCATCGCTCAGGCGATCGTTGTGCTGCCGCGCCAGCCCGGCCTGATTGCCGAGCGCGCGAAGCTGCAACAGGGAACAAAATTCTGGGATATTGCGCTGACGCTGGTCGCGATTGTCCTGCTGCCGATGGTAAGCTGGGCCATTGCAGGGCTGGATTACCGTTACGGCTGGACGGCGGCACAGCCCGTTTGGATTCCTGTGGCCGGCCTGCTGCTGACGGCGCTTGGCTGGGGCATTGTGATCTGGTCGATGGCGAGCAATCCCTACTTCTCGGCGACGGTTCGCATTCAGGCCGAACGGGATCATCACACCGTTTCCTCCGGCCCCTACAGGTTTATCCGGCATCCGGGTTACGTTGGCACGATCATTTTCCATCTGGCCATGCCACTGGTTGTTGGCTCGCTGCCGGCTTTCTATCCCAACCTCGTGACGGCGGCGCTTCTGGTGCTGCGAACCGCGCTCGAAGACCGCACGCTGCGGGACGAACTGCCGGGCTATCGCGAGTACGCTGCCCGCACGCGCTATCGCCTGATTCCCGGCGTCTGGTGATGCGGCCCCGCGCTAGCCGTAAATGCCGGTATCGACAAACCAGACGTCGTTCTCCGATGCCTGCATTTCGATGATCTGGCGGTCGGGGAACTGTTCGAGTATTTGGTCGCGCACGTTGGGCGAGTATAGCCACGCGGCGACGATGTCGCTGTCCAGATAGGGGCTGGTGACGGCCATCAGGCTGCCGAGCGCCCGCCAGCGCACGTTGCTGCCGCTGATGAGCACCAGCACGGGCCGGTCGCCTTCGCGCCGCGCCTCGACGCCTTCAATCACGTCCTGATTGATCTGGTTGAAGCGGTAGAGCAGGCCGATGCGCGGCAGGCTGTAGGCGAACAGGCTGAAGATGAGAACGGCGGCGACGAGCGGGTAAACCAGCGCGCGCCCGACGCGCCGGGCCAGCCACGCCAGCGGCAGCGCGCTCAACAGGGCCAGCGCCGGTAAAGCCTCGAAATAGTAGCGCGTGCTGTAGCGCTGCGAGCCGATCCAGTAGGCAAGCTGTGCCATGATCAGGCCGAGCGCTACTGCGACGAGCAGCCAACTCCATGTATCGCGCACGGGCCGCGTCGAACGCCATGTGACGGCCAGCGGCAGCACCAACCACAGCCCGGCGACGGCCAGCCAGATATACGACCACGTTGGGTCTCGCGTCAGCGCGCCACCCTGATACTCGAAGATGAAGACCAGCCACGCCAACCCGACGCCGAGCCACAGCCAGACCCACAACGCGCGCCGTCTAAACGCGGCCCACAGGCCAAACGGCAGCAGAATCCAGCTTACGCCGGTGATCGGGTAGTAATCGCCTTCGTACAGCAAATGCTGCTGCGCTTCAGGCGTCAGATCGCCCAGTTGCCAGCCGAAGAGGTCGGCGGCCATGAGCGAAAGGTCGAAGCGCATGTGACGCACGCCGCGTTCCAGATTGTGCCCGCCTTCGCCCCGTTCGGAGCTGCGCCCGCAGCAGGGGCCGAAGCCGACGGTATCGTAGGACCAGACGAGGGTATACAGATTGCGCGTCGGGTCGCCTGTGGCGGCGGCGCTGTAGATGGGAATGCTCGCGCCGAGGATGATCGTCATGACGCTGAGCGCGACCAGCGGTTTCAGCCGCGACCAGAAATGCGCTCCCCCGGCGGCCAGCGCTCTGGCAAGCCGGACGAGGCTCCACGCGACGAACGGCAGCGCGATACCGGCCGCCGTCAGCGGGCGGTTGGCCAGCACCGCGCCGAGCGCCAGCCCGGCGACCAGCCCCCAGCCGAGCGGATGTTTGCCGCGCTCCATGCGCCAGTAGGCGTAGATGAACAGCAATACGCCGAAGAGCGCCGCTGTATGGCCCATCAGCGTGGCGTTCAGCAGCAGCGCCATCGGCGAGAAAGCCACCAGCCCGGCGGCGATCAGCCCGGCGTCCCGGTTATACAGCTCGCTGCCAAAGCGGTAGACCAGTGCGACGGCCAGTGCGCTGAAGAAGGCGTTGACGACCCACGGCTCGCCCATCGCCACGCCGGTCGCCAGCAGGGCAGGCCAGCCCGGCGTGTACTTACCGAAGCGCTTGCCCTCGTAATCGACCACGAAGGGCTGCCAGAAGGCGCGGCGCGGCTGTGGCGACTCGATCACCAGATCGCCGCGGGCGATGACCTTCGCCTGAAACAGGTAGGCGACTTCGTCCTCCAGATGAGGCAGCCGCTCGAATACCGTACGGCTGAGATAGGCGCTCATGAAAAAGCTGAACAGGACCAGCGCCAGCGCCAAAGCCCGATGAACGGGCCATTTGGTTGGTTGCGTCCGGGCATCCATAGGATCGTTGCCGCTTATTTCTTACGGAAGTCATTTAGTATGCCGGAAATGCCCCGGCCTCGCTATGGTGAACTCACACTTGGCACAGCGGGGTCCCCTGTTTATAATGCACGGTCGATTCGGTAACTACAGTGCATGCAAATTGCGGCCCGGTTGGGCATGAAAATGATGCGGGAAGGTTTAGTCCGATGAAAGTATTGCTCCTGAGCGACGTATACAAGCACGGCGTCGCGGGCGAGGTCGTCGAAGTGGCGGACGGCTTCGCGCGTAACTGGCTGATTCCGAAGAAGCTGGCCGTGAAAGCGACGCCCGGCGCGCTGAAGCAGGCCGAGAGTCTGCGCGCTCAGGCGGAAGCCCGCCGCGCCCAGCTTGACGCCCGGCTGAACGAGCTGGCGCGTCAGATTGACGGCGTCGAACTGATCTTTGCCCGCCGCGCCTCGCCGACCGGCAGGCTGTTTGGCTCCGTCACTACCACGGAAATCGCCGAGGCGCTGAACGAAAAGACCGGCATCGACATTAACCGGCGGCGCATCAGCCAGCAGCCGCTGCGCGACATCGGTACGCATGAAGTGCCGGTGCGATTGGGCACGGAAATTTCGCCCGTTCTGCGGATTACAATCGTGCGCGAAGAAGACTACGAACGCTTTATGCGCGAGCGCGAGCAAAGCCAGCAGGCCGAAACGGCGGGGGGAGCCGTTGGCGAACTCGCCGAGGCCGTGGCCGAAGCTGCGGGCAATGTCGTCGAAGGCATTTCGAACGCGGTTGCGTCGGCTGTGGACGCCGTGCGTGATGCCCTTCCGGGTCAGGAAGCGGATGATCAGGGTGGCGACCAGGGCGCAGACGAAGAAACCCGCGCCGCTGACTAAAGCCATCTGCATAACGATTGCCTAAAGGAGGCGGCCCCGCCGGTTTGACCGTGTACGGGGCTGCTTTTTTTAGAGCAAGAGGACTGTTTGAGTATGGATGCACAGGCGCTTGGCCGCTATTTGCGCCAGTCGCGAGAAGCCAGAGAACTCACGCTGGAAGATGCGGAGCAGGCGCTTCGCATTCGCCGGCGCGTACTTGAGTCTTTTGAGCTTGGCGATTTCAACATTCCCGATATGTCGGTCGTCCAGATTCGCGGGTTCATACGCAACTATGCCCGTTTCCTCGGTCTGGACGAGCAGAAGATGGTTGACTACTACGAAGCCGTGCGTCTGGCCGAAACCTACGGCCCGCCGCGCGGCGGTAAGTACGCCAATCGCGGCAAAGGCAAGGGCGGCAAAAAGAAAAAGCGCGATACGCAGCCTGTGCCGTCCGTCGCCGTGCCGGTCGCCGCGCGTTCCATTACCGACACCGACCCCTCGTTACCGCCCGTTCCTATCACGTTGGTCGAACAGCGCAAGAGCGGGGGCGGCATTTTCAACCTGTTGCTGCGGCTGCTGGTGGCGGGGGCCGCGCTATCGGTGATTGTGTTTGTGGCCGTGCAGTTACTCGATGAAGGCAATGGTCTGAACACGAACGGCGGCGACATTCTTGGCGAACTTCCGCCTTCACCGACCCACACGCCGCCGCCGCAGATCACGCCCGCGGCGCTGTTGCCGACGTTGCCGCCGGAACCGGTGGCCGGCTCCAATTACACGGGCAGTGGCGTGCTTGTCAATCTGGCCGTGACGCAGCGTACATGGCTGAGCATCGAAACCGATGGCGTTCATGAGGATGCAGAAAAAAGGAGCCGGGGGAGACAAAGCAAAATTTGGGCTTTAAAAACGGGTGGTGAAAGGGAAGAAAACAGGGG
>QGUR01000546.1 GCA_003242205.1 Chloroflexota bacterium
GTATTGAAGGTTCGGTACACGAAAGGTTGTTTGAAGATGGAAGAACAGTTACATGCAGTTGAGGCAGGGCAGGGGGCGGCAGCGCTCGAGCGCGGGCAGCTCGTCAAGGTTCACGCCAACACCGGCGAGATGGGCGGCGTTATTTCCGTCGTCTGCTCGGATGAGGCGCTGGTGAAGGCCTACGACCGCAGCGTCGGCGTTTGGGTGACGGCATGGTGGCCCATTGAGCGCATTGAGCCGATGGTGACCGGCATGACAGCCGCAGAGTCGCGGGAAATCGCCCGTGGGCTGCTGGAGCAGGGGAAGCTGCTGCGCAAGCCGCAGGCGGCGACCGCCACGAGTTACGCAGAAGTCGCCGCCTAAGGAGCAAGCGGAGCGCCGCACAGCCGCCAAGCCAAAGCGGCGCTCTACTTATAGGAGATTATAGCAATGCTTGATGAACACAGACCCGTTATCGGCAAGATCGTAAGCGAAATGATTTCGCCTGAACTGGCCAAGCTCGTGAACCGGGCGGCTATTCGGCTGATGATGGAAACAACCAGTAACAAGGTTGTATCGACGCAGGACGCCGATATCGCCGCGCAATCGATCATTGATGCACTCGCGGACCTGCTCACCCAGAGCGACGATACCAACGCCGTGGCCGACTCTGGTCACCCTGAAGATTGCGCCCACCTGACACCGGACGAGCTGCGCAACAGCACGTATGTGCTCGAATGGCTAAGCAGCGAGGAGTACGTCAAGCCGCACAATGCAATTAGGGGCCGGCGCGACCGCATGTTGAACCGTGCCAACGAGGAATATCAGCGGTTGGTTGCGGCAGGGGCGAACCCTAAGACAGCCTTTAGCAGGGCGTGGGGCACGATGATGAATGAGGAATTTCCCGGCGAGACACCGGCAGGGGAGGGCGCGTAACATGGCTAAGACCAACCTCAAGAGCCGCGCATGCTTCGGCATTGGGCCGTACCTGGCAGAAATCGCCCAGGATGGCGGGCACTCTATCCTGACAGACGATTACTACTGGAAGCACATTCGCAAGCCACTTCTCAAGCGCCTCCGCAAGGGGGCGGTCGCCTGCGCACCGGACGTCGACACGTTCGCAGAGGATCCGCAAGGCGCAATCCAGCAAGCCTACGAGTCACTGATCCTCGACGTCATTCATACGCTCGGCGACGAGCTGGGCGCGCTGGTGATCATGGTAAGGGATCCCGACGATGAATAAGTTCCTGCTTATGTTCCTGCTCGGGCTGGTTGTCGGCTGGTCGCTTCGGCGGCCAACCGGCAGCGCCTTGCGCGAGCGGTATCACGCCGTCAAGCGCTCTGAGCCGACCGGGCCTACAGACTTCGGCGTCGATCTGGAGGGACTGTGATGAGGCGCTGGCGTGTCACAGTCCACCCGCTGGCGGTCGATGAGCTGCGCACGATGAAAGCAGAGCGACCGGACGAATTTGAGGAAGTCGAGGAAGTGATGCGCTACCTGGCGCTTGAGCCGGACCCACGCCGCCCGCGTCACTGCCGATTGAACGTCGAGCCGCTGAAATGGGATGCACCGGGTTGGTACCGCGTGCGCTCATTTCGACTGAACCTGCGCGGGTTTTACGGTGTGTCGGAGAGGCGCGGGGGAAAAATCGAAGACATAA
>QGUR01000295.1 GCA_003242205.1 Chloroflexota bacterium
ACTGCGCCCGCGGGCAGGCTGATCATTGGCAGGCCGGTGAACGTCCACGGGAAGCTCATGGCCGGGCTGCCGGTCGAATCCAGACCGGCGGGCGCGGGGCCGAGCGCCGATGGGCAGGCCCACAGGTCGATGCCTTCGGCGGTCATGGTCGTCTCAATTCGCCGTCGCTGTTCGATCTGAGCGTTTCGGGCCGCCGCCAGTTCCGCCTCGGTAACGGCCTGCCCCTGACGGATAAAGGCTGCCGTGCGCGGGCGGTAGCGCGATTCGTAGCGCGCGAACCATTCCTGATGCCTGCGCGCCATCTCGCCGGCCATGAGCCGGGTGTGAGTCTCGACCAGTTGTTCCAGATCCTCGAACATCGGCAGGCGGCGAATGGCGAAACCTGCGGCCCGCAGCCGCGCAAGCTGATCCTCAAACGCGCGCCGCGCCTCCGGCGTGGTCTGGTCGAGATAGGGGCCGTCGGGAACGCCGATCACAGGCGGGCGGCCCTGCGAGGTTTCGCGCCAGCCGTCGCAAATGACCGGCGCGGCCAGACGAATGCTGGCGCTGTCGGCGGCGAACAGGCCAACGTGGTCGAGCGAAGGGCTGATGAGCACCACGCCATCGGACGAAACGCGGCCAAACGTGGGTTTGAACCCGACAACGCCGCAGAAAGCCGCCGGGCGAACGATCGAGCCGATGGTTTGCGTGCCGATTGCCAGCGGGCAAAGACCGGCGGCGACCGCCGCGGCGGAACCGCTGCTCGAACCACCGGGGGTGTGCGCCAGATTGTGCGGGTTGCGCGTTGGCCCCGGTTCGAAGTAGGCGAACTCGGTCGTCACCGTCCTGCCGAGCACCAGCATTCCGGCGGCGCGTAGCTGGCGAACGACCTTCGCCTCCTCGCCAGCGAACAACTCAGGCGGCAGCGCCGAGCCTGCTCCGGTCGGCATGCCATCGACGCGGATGATGTCCTTGACGCCGACGAGCGCGCCATACAGCGGCGGCTGTTTGTCGGGTTGGGGAAAGCGCTCCTCCAGCGCCGCTGCTTCCCGGCGCAGGCGTTCGCGGCGGCCCGGTTCATCCAGCAGCGCGAGTATATGTGCATCTACCTGTTCGACGCGGTCGCAGGCGGCGTCAATCGCCGTGGCCAGCGCCGTGTCTCCCCGCCGCAGCCGGGCGACCGTTTCTGTCAGTGAGCTGGGTTGAACAAACAACTGAATCTCCTTAATTGGCGGCCTGTATCAGTAGCGATGCCCCGACGCGCCCAGGTGTTCGTCCGCAGGGTCGGCATCGCCGTCCAACTGCTGCCGCAGCCAGCCCAATTCCGTTTCGATGCCCTGCGCCACGTAAAGCGTGTCCGAGCGATGGATGATGAGGTTAAAGCCGAGGCGAATCCACTCCAGCGCGCGTTCGTTCGTCCCGCTGACGTAGTGAATGCCCACGCCGGTGTTGCGGCTGGTGCAAACCTCGATAATCGCCCGAAGCGCGTCGATGAAGCGGGGATGATCGTACTGTTCGGCAATGCCGAGCGAGATCGACAGGTCGTGCGGGCCGATGAGCACCGCGTCCACGCCGGGAACCGCCAGCAGGTCGGGCAGCGCGTCGATACCCGCCTGACTCTCGATCATGATGACGAGTACGGCGTCAGGGTTGTAACTTTCCAGATAGGCCCGCGTTTCGTCGTTTGGAAACGCGCCGCTGTCGAGCGCCTGTCGCAGCGCCGCCCCCTTGAGCGGGCGATATTTCACCGCGCCGGCCAGCGCCTTCACCTGATCGACCGTTTCAACGTAGGGCGCGATGATGCCATGCGCGCCCAGATCGACGCCAATCGCCGCCAGCGAAGCGGATAGTTCGGGGATCCGTAGCAGCGGGGCAATGCCATAAGCGGCATAAGCCTGGGCCGCCCATGCCATCGTTTCGCGGTTCAGCGGCGTGTGCTCGTTGTCCATGAAAACGAAGTCGAGGCCACGTCCGCTGAAGAAACGCGGCCAGCGCGGCTGGCCGTAGCCTTCAACCGCGATCCCGTACACCCGTCGCCCGGCGCGCAGCGCCTGGCGCAAGTCACGTCCGCGCATCGCTCAGGCGTCCTTTCTGCTGCGGGACACGCGACGGCGAAGCTGCTCTTTCAGCGCCTGCACTTCGGCGTTGGCCTCTCGCAGCGTATCGAGCGTCACGTTTTCCCGGCGCATGGCGCTGAGGATGACGTTTTCGGCGGCGACAAACTCCCCGGCAACGTCGGCCACGTCGGCGGCGATTTCCGCCGGGATCGACGTCACGCCGTTGGCATCGCCATGGAGCAGATCATTCGGGTAGACGACGAGGCCGCCGACATGGACGGGCACATGCACGTCGAGAATTTCGATGTATCCATGCGACGGATTGACGCTGCTCGTGAACACCGGAAAGCCGATAGCGCGTACCTGTTCGAGATCGCGGCCCGCGCCGCTGGTGATCAGGCCGGTCGCGCCGAACGCCTGATAGGTGGTGCACATGATCTCGCCAAATGTCGCCGCTGCTACCGGCTGGTCGAGGTCCTGAAAGACGACGACCGCCGGGCCAGACAGCTCACCAAAGCGTTCGACCTGCTCGATCAGGCTGCTATAGGCGTCACCCGCGCGCGGTTGGATCGCCGTCCGGCAGGTGGCCGTGGCGGCGTAACCGACCATCGGCGGCATCTCCGGGAAGCGCGCGCTGATACTGCCGTCCATGTAACCGGCTGTGCGTGGCCGCACGTCGAACAGTTCGATCACATTGCAGATCGTCGGCGTGTCGTAGGCGCGCAGTTTTTCCAGAAGGGCTGGCTGGGCTGCTGGCATCTGAGACCTTTCCTGTGCAATTTGCCCGATAAGAATCCGCGTCCATTTTAACCGACCTTAACGTCCGCCGTGTTATACTCGCGTCGGGGCAGAAAACCGCACATTAGGAGGTCAGGATGAAGCTCAGCCGAGTTGTCGTTATTTTGTTTGCGCTGTTGCTTGTGGCCGGGACGGTAATGGCGCAGGATGACCTGTCGTCAGTCGACCCGACGGGCGAGACGGTCGTTTACTGGCACCAGTTTACCGAGGCGCAGGCCGAGACCATGCAGCAGATCGTCGAGGGATTTAACTCGTCGAACGAATGGGGCATCACGGTCGAGATGGTTCATCAGGGTAGCTATAACGAGATTCGTGACCAGATGAGCGCCGCGATCATCGCCGGCGAGTTGCCCAATCTGGTCGCCGCTTACCAGAACGACGCGGCCAGCTACTATCTGAGCAATGCGGCGGTTGACCTGCGTAAATACATCGATGACCCAACGTGGGGCCTGACGGAAGAGGAACGCGCCGGTCTGAACGAAGGGCTGATGGCCGTCAACATTTTCAACGACCCGCCGTTCAGCGGTGAAATGCTGGCCTGGACGCACCAGAACTCGGCGCAGGTGCTGGTGGTGAACAACACCATGCTCAGCGAGCTGGGCTATGACGCGCCTCCGACCACGTTCGAAGAATTTTATGAAATCGCCTGCGCCGCCGCCGAGGCCACCGGCCCGAACGGTGAGGACATCATGGGCTTCCCGCTGACGGGCGATGCGTCGGAGTTTGAAGCCTTTGTCGCGTCGTACGGCGGGCGCATCTTCCACGATAACGCTTATGACTTCACGGGCGAAGCCTCCATCGCGACGCTGCAACTGTTCCAGGATATGTATAACGATGGCTGCGCCTACATCCCCGATCGCGCGTTCGGCAATACCGGCGACTTCGCGCTCGGCCTGAACCCGATGTCGACCAGCAGTTCCGCCGGTTTCACCTTCATCATCTCCGACTTCGCTGCCAGCGGCGTCGAGGCTGAGTGGTCGGTGACGACCCTGCCGTACACGGAAGGCAACCGCACCCTGCAGGTCTACGTGCCGAGTATCGTTCTGGTTCCAAGCACGCCGGAAAAGGAACTGGCGAGCTGGCTGTTCCTGAAGTATCTGGTGACGCCGGAGGTGGCGGCGACTTGGAGCGCGGGCAGCGCCTACTTCAACCCGGTGCTGGCGTCGGCGGATCTGCTGACCGAAGACACCTTCCCGAACCCGGAACTGTTCCCCTATTTCAGCGCGACGCTGGCCCTGCAGAACGACCCGGACGTCAACATCTACAACGCGCCACAGGCCGTGTCGTACGGTCAGGTGCGTAACCTGATCGCGCAGGCCGTTGCGGCGGTCACGACCGGCGGCGAGGATGTGGCGACCGTGGCCGAACGGCTGCAACAGGAAGCCGAGGCGATCCACGCGGAAAGCCTGGAATAGCGCTTTTCGTCTGCGTGCCAGAGTGCACGGATATAAAAAGGGGCGGATTATCGAAATCCGCCCCTTTTTCGTTTTCCCTGTTCTTCTCGCTTCCGGTTCAGGCCTGAATTTCGACGATGACGCCTTCTTCGGCCCAGTTGTAAAGCTGCTGAACGTTGTCGTCGCTCAGCAGAATGCAGCCATAGGTCACCCGTGTGCCGAGGCTGTTGGTCCACAGAAGCTGGCTGCCGCCGCGTGTCGGGAAGCCATGAAAGCCGTTGGTGAAGTCGGAGCCGGGGATCGGCCGGTAGACGCCCATGAAGTAGGGCATCCACAGGTTCCAGTTAGCGGCGTAGGCATTGGGTTCGTGCGAGATGATCTGGTAAATACCCGGCCATGTCGGGCTGGAGCTGATACCGGTGCTGACCGGCCAATCCCATTTCAGGTTGCCGTTTTCGTAAACCCAGGCGCGCTGCTGGCTGATGCTGACGACGATCCGTTTGCCGTAAACCGGCTCGTAGTCCATGAACACGTCGGGCGATGGCACGATAATCGTCTGGCCGGGGCTGAGGCTATCGCCAATTCCCGGATTTGCCTGCTGGATGTAGGGATACGGCACGCCGTAATCCCAGGCAATGCTGGTGATCGTCTCGCCGGGCTGCACCGTGTGCTGCCGGTCGTGATGGAACACGCGCACCATGGCCTGAGTTGTGCCCTGTCGAATCGCGTTCTGCACCGTCGCCACCGCGTCATCGAGCTTCAGATAGCGCCCGCTGCCCAGCGCGGTCTGCTGCGCGTTCAGGAAGTTCTCCAGCGGGCCGCGTTCGATGCTCAGGCGCAAGCCGAGCGGGGCGCTGTCGTCGGGTTCGGCGGTCAGCCACTCGCTCCATGTCTCCGGCGGCGCGGCCCAGTCGAAGGTTTCATCTTTGATCGGGTCGAAGGCGCGCACGTGCAGCGGGCTGGAAAGCAGCGCCGAGGCCGCCGCGACCATCGGCCCGGCGTCGGTCACTGCCGGCTGAACCGTCGTCATGACCAGTTCCAGCACGCCATCGGCCAGCACGCCGCCCGGATCGCGCGCCAATGCGGCGACCGTGAGGCCCGTGTCGAGCGCCTGTCCTGGAACCGCCGGGCGCGGCTGCACCTGCCCGTTGACCAACCGGATGCCCGCGTTGACCGGCGGCGTTTCGAGTTCGGGCGCGAGGCGCTGCAATCCGGCGATGGCTGCGGCTTCATCCACGCTGACAACCGGCTCGACGCTGACCGTTCCCGCCAGAGCGCGCAGCGCCGCGGGAATGCCCCCTGCTGACCGGCCATAGCGGAAGGCGGCGCGCGCCGTTGCTTCGGCGTCGACCGTGATGCCGATCGACGCCGGATCGACCGCGACCAGCCGTTCGCCTGCCTGTAACAGCAGCCCGCGCCCCGCAAGCGGCGTCGGCACGACGGCAGCGGCTTCGTCCTGGGACAAACCGCAAACCCGATTCCCCTCGGTTCCCCGCCCTGCCAAAATCATTTTGCTCCTTAAAT
>QGUR01000547.1 GCA_003242205.1 Chloroflexota bacterium
CTCGTCGGCGATGCGGGCGACCACATCCTTGTGCAGGTGCGCGTGGGCGCCGATCAGGAAGAACGTCGCCGTGACCGAATGGCGGCGCAGCAGGGCGAGCAGCTGCGGCGTGTACTCCGGGTTCGCATCGCCGTTGAAGTCTACCGGCGACAGTTTGTTGAAGGCGTACAGGAAGTCTTCCAGTGGCACGATGCCTTCGTGATTGTGGCGCTCAACAATGATGCCGCAGTGCGCCCAATGCCCGACGTACACCGCGTTGGTCAGCAGTTGACCGAGCGCATAGCGCGATAACATCAGTTTGCCCGTGATGCGCGAACGCTTGCGGATATTGGTGTGGAAGTAGAAACCTTCTGGAACGCTGTTCTCGGCGAACTCTGGGATAAATGGTCCATGCCGCTCAATCTGTTCCCACATCTTTTTCAGGTTGCCGTTACACTGTTTGAACCGCTTGAAGTATGCCAGCACCACCTCGGCATAGCACTCAAAGCGGACGTATTTGCGGCAGTTCGGGTTGCGTTCGCCCGTCGGCAGGTGCGTTCGCAAATCGACCATGAAGCCCAGCGCGACGGGGGTTCCGGTCCACTGTCCTTGCAAGTTGAGGTACTCACGCGCCTTCCACAGCTTGCCTTTGATGTGGAACTCCAGATAATCCGCCGCCCGCTGTGCTTGGTCGCGGAACATCTGCATGTGGTAGCGCCCCTGCGTCGGGTGGGCGAAATCGTAGACGAAGGTTGGTGTAAGCACCTGCACGTTATGGCGGCGGCAGGCATCAATGAAGATGTTGGTCTCGATCTGCGCCATGTCGCGGAAGAAGCGGTCTACATCCTGCGCCGCGCACAACCCAATCGCGCTCGCCTCAATGAGTTCGTACAGATACGCCATGCCGGGGCGCTCCTGGATTTTCTTGGTGCCACTGATACCGGCATCCATGTCGATCATCACAATCTGGTCGCGCTGCCAGCCCTGCTGCTTCAAATGCTCGACCATATCCACCGTTTGCAGAGTCGTGGAGATGTTGCCAATCTGCCCCTCGGACGACTGGCGATAGTACACCGCCACCGGGCGTCCGAGCGGAAGCGGCTGCGCCTTGTAGGGGTCAATCTGGCTGCTTTCGGGTTTACGATACCTCGGCATGTCACCTTCCTTGAATAGAGCATCCTACAGATGCAAAACGCCCCGTCCTGCGAGGAGAATCCTGCGGGACGAGGCGCGTTAGGTTACAATGCGTCTAAGCCCTGCGACGTGGGTTCGACACTCGCGGGGTCAGCCAGGTCGTCGAGTTCCTGCTCGGCGGTCTGGCGCAACCTCTCCTGAGTGTACTGCCTTTCGTCCAGGCGCGCAACGATGTGCAGCAGCGAGCGATAAACCGTCTCCAGGTTGATGTCTCGCTGAGTATTCAATTGTGGTGTCTTATCATCCGTGTGGAATTTGGGTTTCACCCCTGCTCCTCAAACTTATCGAAAGTGCGATGGTTGATATTGTGACCATAGGTCATTCTCCCTTCACGTTTCCACTGAGACTCAGCATACCACACCGACCCTGCCAAACTGGTGTAATTTTACAGTTGGGCGATGTAAGATTCCGGTTTTTGGTTAGAGTTTCCAAACTGACGAGGACTTTCAGCAAGATGTGACAAG
>QGUR01000548.1 GCA_003242205.1 Chloroflexota bacterium
TTCTTTTTGTGGGGCAAGTTCGATGTGGATAAAAGCGCTGTACGCGGGGCCGGGTGAAACATATCGTGAGTTGGGCCGGCTCGAACCGGAGCAAGAGGTCATGGTGACGGAACGCAATCGGGTTGGGACTTGGGTGCGTGTTCGCGGCTCTGCTTCGGATTCTGCGGGTGAAGTTGATGGTTGGGTTCTCACAGGCCTGTTGACGCTGCATCCGACGTTGCGGCTGAGTCAGGTGCCGGTTAACTCTGAACTGGGCGATGCTGATCTTGAGAACATCGATGACCCTGAACTACGCCGGTTGTATGCTGTGCCGGTGATTTCACGCGTCAGCGCGCAGATGCAGTTGGTCTATCAGCGAGGTCGATTGCTGGGCAATGACAGCCGGGTGGTGACCAAGGTTGGCGATAGCCTGACTGCCGATCCGCTTTACCTGACAGTGCTGGGGCGCGAGGATAATGAGCTGGGGCCGTTCGACTTCCTTGTTGAAACGATGGTCTTTTTTGGCCCGCAAACCGGCGTTGAGAGTGTTGCGGCTCGTGTGGGGATGTCGACGCGCGTTGTTTTCGATCCGATGTGGACGCGTAACGCCCTGTGTGAACCGAATGAGACACCGCTGGCGTGTGAGTATCGTCTCCGCAGGCCGAGCGTGGCGCTGATCATGTTCGGGCCGAATGATGTGCTACATATGGATGTAGACGCGTTTGGTTCAGGACTACGCGAAATAATCGAAGAATCGATTCAGCTTGGCGTCATTCCGGTACTGTCGACTTTCAGTTCGCACCCGGAAAGCCAGGTCTGGGAAAAGACGCTGGCGTTTAACCTGACGATTGTCGATGTGGCCGAAGCCTATGGCGTCCCATTGATCAATCTGTGGTCAGCAGCGCGCAGTCTGCCCAACTACGGGCTTGAAGGCGATCATGTCCACATGCGGCACAGTGGATACCGCTACCTCAAATTCGATATCGGGAATCAGGCCAGATATGGTGTGAGCCTGCGAAATTTCCTCTCGCTTCGCATGCTTGATGAAATCCGGCGCACGCTGGGAATGTCATGAGTATGAGGAAACGACATCAACGCATTTTTGCCTGTTGGCTGCTGGCATGCGCGCTCATCTCTGCCGGTTGCGCCCCTGATGAGGGCGATCCTGCTGCAGTCGTTGAACAGTATTTGCGGGCGAAGGTGGCGAGTGATATGAACGAAATGCGCGGGCTGCTCTGTGCTGAGATGGAAAACCTGTTGGAGCGCGAATCGCGGACCTTTGAGACCGTCACCAATGTCGAGATTCAGGAGATGGCCTGTGAGCGCAGCGGCGAGACGACAGTTTCCTGCAGCGGCACAATTGTCGCCGCCTACGGCGCGGAAAACACCGAGTTCCCGCTGACATCCTATCGTGTGGTGCGCGAGGATGACGGCTGGAAATGGTGCGGCGAGGCATAAAACCCACAGGCAACAGGAAACAAAAAAGCGACCGGGAGGTCGCTCGTTCGTTGTTGCAGCTTGTTGGTTGAGCTTTGGAATACGATAACGCAGGCAAGGGTTGGCAGCGGCGTACTCTCCCACGCGGTCGCCCGCGCAGTACCATCCGCGCTCGTGAGCTTAACTGCCGGGTTCGGGATGGGACCGGGTGGACCCTC